>NZ_JBFUIA010000030.1:0-93021 GCF_056402115.1 Mucilaginibacter sp. P4_C11
GTTTCCTCAACAGCCCCAGCCCTCTGAAATCTTTATCAACACACACCTGTCCGCCTACAAAAAATTTATAAGCAGTTAAAACTTTGCCCTGGTACTGGCTTTTATGAAATTCCCTGAACATAGGTTCAAGACTGGGCAATTGTTTTTCCATAGCAGCTGTCATAGCCAGGTTATAGCCAATTACTTTATTTTGATGCAACGCAATAACCTGCGGTATTTGTGATGCCATTTGCCGCAATAATTCAATGGTGTGTTCAGCAAAAACAAAGCCCTGCTGATCTTGCTCTTCAGCGGTTAATGATTTGTATAGGTTTTGATTTTGAAGCGCTATAATTTGTTCAAAATGTTCGATGGTGGTAGCTGCCTGGAAAGTTATTGCCGCTAAGATATCCTTGTTCATAGTTTGGCAAATGTCTTTATTTTAACCGAATTTGTGCAATCATAAATAAGACTGAATTATTGGGCGCATGTCATAAAAACAATTGTCAGTGAATATTTTTCCTGATGCGGCTTAACGATTGAGGCGTGATGCCCAAATAAGAGGCCACATCGCTTAATGGCACGCGAAGTGCTATATCGGCCTGTCGCATCATAAAAAGCCTGTAGCGGGTGGTTGAATCCTGCCCAAGGTAGGCATTCCTGATTTGTATTTTATCAAGCAGCGCCTGCTGTGTTATATCATCAATCAAACTTTTTAAATAGGGCAACTGCTCATATAAGGCCATCAGTTTGGCGTGGCTTATTTCCAACACATATGCCTTGCATGCCGCCTGGATACTTTCCTGCGCAGGCACCTGGTTATTAAAGCTGTTTAATATGGTGCAAAATTGGTTTTCTTTTAAAAAATAGTGGGTAACCTCGTTTCCCTTTTCGTTATGCATCACAATTCGCAGCACACCCTCTACAATGAAAAATCGTTGGCGGCAAACATTTCCGCCTTTAAACAGGTAATAACCTTCTTCAAATGTGCGGGCTTCAAATGCATTGCTTATAACTTCCTGATCCTGGAGCGAAATATGTCTGAATAGCTGCAAAAACGAAATGAGTTTATTGGGCATGTTCAAATTTGTAACATTTTAAACTATCGGCAAAAATAAATTATTATTTAGCTCGGTCTTCGTCGGCTACTTCAAGCCAGCCATCCTTATTTACAAGGTATTTAGAAAAACTTTCAGGCCGTTGGGCCTTAGTGATAGTTTTATTGTTCGGGGTTGAGGGGCCACGCAGAACGAATATCAGCGCAACAAGAAGTGCAATAGCAGTTAATAAAGCAATCATTATAAAATAGATTTTTAGCCGCGACCGTTAAGATCGCGATAGCCTGATTATTAAACATAATGATTGGTTGAGACCTTTTATAGCTTAATACCGGGGCGATTAATTCCGGCGGTTAAACCATCTCATGCCCTAATATAGGTAAACGCCGTAAAAGTTAAAAGGAAAGCTCTCCGAATTTTTAGCTGCTACAAATAAAAATGACTTTTTTTTAGCTTAAAGTGTTAACCGCCTGCACCAAAAAAAGAATATTTCTGCTCCTGGAGATTCGGATTATACTGATGATATACTTTGGCTGTATACAAAAATGATGTAGTAGCAATTGATTAACAACCAATTACGTGTGCCTACTATAAAAATATAAATTGCGTGTGTGCACTATAATTTAAGTAGCTTTGAATTGTTATGCGGTAATATTATTCGCGGGAGTAGCTGTCCCTTATTACCCTGGTTTCAAAACAACAAATTACATACATAGAATAAGATCAGGATCTATTATTTTCCTGTTCTTGAAAAATTTTAAAAGCCCCCTGTAAACGAATACCTACAGGGGCTTTATTTTTATATAGATAAGCATATCATGGAAGAAAGAAAGTATTTAACTACCTGGAAAAGGTACATGCCGGTTATCCGTTTGCATTTGAAGAAAAGCCTGACCGAAGATCAGCAATTCAAACTGAACATTACCGATTTTGAATCTGCGGGAGATCGTGGAAAATCAGGTTACACGTTCAATATCAATATGGAAAACGGCAAGGTTACTAATAACATCAGCGGATCGGCCGTAGCGCGCGATTTGTTTGAAGCCATAAAAGGTGACGATGCTGTTAAGGCAATGTTGCTGGATAAAAATGTTAAAATAAGTGTTGGTAAGTCGTTTGTGCTGAGCATCAAAACTACCCACCTTTCAACTTACAGGTAGAGCCGGAGTAAGCTAAAGGCGAAAAGCTCAAAGCTGCTGCGAATCGGTAATAAACAATATCAAGGGAGTAACCAACAGGCTATTTCCTTTTTTTATGCGGTTTGTTTTTGGTCGAATTATGAGATTTTGTCGATGCCTTCTTGCCCTTTTTGTTTGCTTTTAGGTATATTTTATGATGTCGGCCATGTTTTTCGGCAATGCGCACTTTCCTGATCACAGGTGCAAAATCAATCGCCTCCGGGTGGGCCTGTGGATTGAATGGGTTAAAATAATAAATATCGGCGGCATCCCAGTTTTTTAAACCTGCCTGTACCCGTTCGGTAAATGCAGCCTCGTTTTTCACCTCCGGTGCAGTCCATCCAGCTTCGGCCAGGCCGGCAATCCGTGGGAAGAGCATAAAATCCAGGCGCTTCTCTGAAGCTATTTTCTCTGTCCAGATGTTGGCCTGCACGCCAATGATTTGGTTTGACACAAGCTGATCGGCTGCCAATTGCCTGTCGGGAAAGTTATAAATATCTGTATACCGGTTAAATACGCCCTTCCAGTTACGGCCCGAAATATGGGTGCCATCCTGTAAAAAATCGAGATATAGTGGCAAGCGTGGGCATAACACTACCTGGTAGTTTTTCTGCAACGCAAGGCTTAGCTGGCCCGGCAGGTTTTGCCGCCACCAAAAAATGATGGTTTTGCCAGCCGGGAGGTCGGTTTGGGTTGCCTCGTCCCAGGCCAGTATTTTACTGCCCATATTGGTTACGCTATCGGTCATCCGTTTAAAAAAATAACGTTCCAGCGTGCCAACGTCAGCAAAACCTTTATTCTGCATCATCCAGGCAATGGCGGTATCTAACGACCATGCTTTAATGCCCAAAACAACCTCGTCGCCACCCAGATGGATCATTTTCGACGGAAAAAGGGCGGTCGTTTCCTTGATGACATTGGCTAAATACTGGTAGGTTTCCTCTTTAGCCGGGTTAAATGTAAAGTTGGGGTAGCCAGCTACGCTCCCACCCGAGTACTCGGGATAAGCTTTGTTGGCAGCCGTAGCATGGCCAGGCATATCAATCTCCGGAATTACGGTGATAAAACGCTGAGCCGCGTAACTAACTACCTCTTTTATATCGTTCTGGCTATAAAACATAGGAATAGCCTCGGCCGAGGTATCGCTATAGTCACCTACCCCGCCAACTGATGTTAACCTGGGATATTTTTTTATTTCAATACGCCAGCCCTGTACATCGGTAAGGTGCCAGTGAAACTTGTTAAGCTTGTAATAGGCCATCCAGTCCAATATTTGCTTAACTTTCTGCTTGCCAAAGAAATGTCGCGATTCGTCAAGCATTAAACCACGCCATTGGTAACGGGGTGCGTCGGTTATTTCTGTGGATGCAAGCACAACGTTTTGATACTCACGGGCGTCCGTTGCATCAGTTGATGCAAGGGTAAGGTTATCACCCTCTTTAGGATTATCTTTAATAAGCTGTAAAAGCGATATTAAGCCATAAAAAACACCTTCTTTATTTGAGGACGATATCGTTATCTGCTCGGGCGTAATCTTTAGCGCGTACGCGCCAATAGCTTGGTTTGTATTTGTTAAAATGAGTTTTATGGTGCTTTTTGAATTACCGTTGTTTATCGCAGGTGATAAACCTTTCGCTTTAAATAACTCTTTTTGAAAATAAATAGCCAAAGCGGTTAATGAAGTATCGCTGATACCAATGGCTGAATGATTATTGATACTGATTTGCCCTGAGCCGCTTACAACCAACCGCGGCTGCGGGATGATGTTTAAGTTTTGTGCTTTCAGATATCCGGATAAAAGGAGCAGCGCTATTAAGAATTTAAATTTCATTAAAAAATAAGTCAAATTATTGGGGCTGCGCTATGATAGGGATTTTATGCTAAATCGAGGTAATTTATTTGCAATATGTCGAAACAGGTGCATTCAATCTTGTCGAGGCCGGGCGCACACCTAAACGAGGGAGCCCTATGATTAGGTCTCTACCAAAAAAACCGGTCGTATTTTAATACGACCGGCCTACGAATGTTTAGTAGTAAGCTGACGGAACTCATTATCCCAATCAACTTAATCAACTGCTCACCAAATAATTACTTCCATCCCCCACCCAATGAACGGTAAAGTTCGGCGGTAGCACTTAGTTCATCTCTTTTAATAGTAGCAAGCGCCAATTCGCCTTGCAATACATTGCCCTGGGCTGTTATTACCTCAAGGTAGTTGGCCAGGCCGTTTTTAAACAGCATGCTGGCGTTTGTTGTTGCTTGCTGCAGAGTTTTTACACGGTTTGCAGCAATAGCTTGTTCCTGTTTCAGCTTATCAATTTTAACCAGGGCGTCAGATACCTCGCCAACCGCATTTAATACGGATTGCCTGAACTGTAGTACCGTTTTTTCGCGATCTATTTGTGCAACTTTGTAGGTGGTGCTTAATTGCTTATGATCAAGCAAAGGTGTTGCTATGCTACCGGCTACTATACCAAACAATGAAGCAGGGATGTTAAACCAATTGCTGGCCTTAAAGGAGTTAACGCCACCGCTTGCAGTGATTCTTAAAGCCGGGTACATTTCAGATTTGGTAATACCCACTTTGGCGTTAGCAATAGTTAAAGCCAGTTCCTGTGTCCTGATGTCGGGCCTGCGGCTGATGATGGCCGATGGTACCCCGGCAGTTAGCGTTTCAGGGAATTTAACATCATTTAATGTGCCGTTGCGCTCAACAGCATCAGGTAAGCGGCCTGCCAAAATACTCAGGGCATTTTCCTGTACGGCTACGTTCCTTTCAAACTGTGGCACAAGCTGGGCCGCTGCCTGTTGTTGCGCCTCTGCCTGTTGAACGGCCAGTAAAGTTACCTGGCCGGCGTCATATTGTAAACGAATGATCCGGATGGTACTGTCATTCAGTTTAACATTCTTTTTGGCTATATCCAATTGCGCATCAAGCATCAGCAGGTTGTAATAACCTTGCGATACGTTTGCAACGATGTTGGTTTGAATAGCCTTTTTTGCTTCGGCTGTTTGCAGGTATTCTGCAAGGGCCTGGCGACTTTGGTTACGAATTTTGCCCCAGATATCGGCTTCCCATGAAAGGGCCAGGTTAGCAGAATAATCTTCTACATGTTTGGTGCCTATATTGTATTGGCTGATGCTTAACCCTGTTAGGCTGTTATCGCTTGGGCGACTGGTATTAGCCGTAACATTAAGCGCAACTTCTGGCACGTAGTTCCATTTAACCTGTTTAAACAGCAACTGCGCGGCGTCGATATTTTTAACCGCTATTTGCATATCATAGTTTTTGGCTATGGCGCTATCAATCAGTTTCTGCAGGGTTGCATCTGTAAAAAAGTTTTTCCACTGTATATCGGCTATGCTGCTGGTATCGGCGGTGGTTATGGCAGCGGCGTTCCTGAAAGCAACCGGCAGCTCTGGTTTGGGTGTTTCCACATCTTTTGATACTTTACAAGCGCTTAAAAAGGCCGTAAGTAATACAAAAGCTAATGGAGTTATATAACGTTTCATTTTTTGTTGTTTTGAAAGAGTCAAGAGTCAAGAATCAAGACGGAAGGCAATCTTCAATCCTATTATTCTGTAACTTTTCCTTTTCTATCTTGACTCTTGATTCTTAACTCTTGATTCTATTCTTAATTATTCTGTAGTTCCAATTTTTTAGGGTCAATTGCATGCCCTTTTTTGTGGCCTGGCCCGTCACCGTTCAGCACGGCCAATGGTACACCGCTGATTCGCTCCTGCAATCCCTGGAATATGACAAACAATACCGGGATGATGAACAATCCTAAAATTACACCTGAAACCATCCCGCCGGCTGCACCTATACTGATAGAGTGGTTACCTTGTGCCGATGGCCCTGTTGCAATACTCATCGGGAACAAACCGAATACGAAAGCCAGCGACGTCATGATGATTGGGCGTATCCTCAGCCTTGCAGCCTCAATTGCCGATTCAACCAAACCATGCCCGGCTTTTCGACGCTGCACCGCGAATTCCACAATAAGGATAGCATTTTTGGCCAGCAAACCGATGAGCATGATTAAAGCAACCTGCACATAAATGTTGTTTTCGATACCGGTTAAACCTAATACCACAAACACACCTAAAATACCTGTAGGGATGGAAAGGATAACTGCCAACGGTAAAATATAGCTTTCATACTGTGCTGATAATAAGAAATATACAAATACCAAACAAAGCATAAAGATAATAGCCGACTGACCGCCCGAAGCAATCTCCTCACGGGTTTGACCGGCAAACTCATAGGCAAAGCCGGTAGGCAGTTGTTCCTGTGCTGTTTCCTGTATAGCTTTAATGGCATCACCAGAACTATAACCCGGTTTTGGGATAGCGTTGATCTCGATAGAGTTGAACAGGTTATAACGCGAAGCGGTTTCTGAACCATATACACGGGTTAGTTTAACCAGTGTATTGATAGGTACACTTTCGCCGGTTTTATTTTTAACAAATACCCTGTCTATTGCCGAAGGATCTGTTCTGTCCGCAGTGTCAGCCTGTACTACCACCCGGTAGTATTTACCAAAGCGGTTAAAATCTGATGCCTGGGCAGTACCAAAATACGCCTGCATAGTTTGTAAAATGTCTTTAACATTTACGCCCAACTGGCCGGCCTTTTCATCATCAATTTCTAATTGTAACTGAGGATAATCTGCTTTATAAGATGTAAAGGCATAAGCTATTGCTGGTTTCTGCATCAGCTTTCCTATAAAATTATTGGCAACACCACTAAATTTATCCAGCTTACCGTTGGTTTTATCCTGTAGTACCACATCCATGGCCTCTACGTTGCTAAAGCCTGGCACCGTTGGAAAACTGAACACGAAGAAAGTGCCGCCAGGTATGCCGCCTAATCTTCCTCTAACAATATTCTGTATCTCGTCAATATTTTTAACTGCTCCCCGGTCTTCATTTGGCTTTAATAAGAGGAAGATTACACCGGCAGATGGACTGCTGGATTGGGTTAAAAAGTTAAAACCAGACAACGCGGTAACAAACCTTGCCGATGGTAAAGTTTTCAGCTGATCTTCGGCTTGTTTAAAGATTTTATTGGTACCGCTTAATGATGTACCGGATGGCGTGCTAACAGCGATGGCCACAAAGCCTTGGTCTTCAGTTGGGATAAAGCCCGTTTTTGTTCTGTTTACCAGGTAAACTGTTGCTGCAATTACCAACACTAACCCGCCTATGCTTAGCCACTTTTTATTGATTAGGAATTTTAAGCCACCTACGTACCTGTTGGTCATATAATTAAAACCACCATTGAAGCCTGCATAAAATTTATCTACAAAACCTTTTTTAGGTGCGGCATGGCCATCTGCGCTATGCTTGTTCTTCAAGAACAGTGCTGCCAGGGCCGGGCTTAAGGTTAATGCGTTAACAGCCGATATAATAATAGCTATAGCCATAGTTAACGCAAACTGGCGGTAAAATATACCTGTTGAGCCTACCATGAAGCTAACCGGTAAAAACACCGCAGCCATAACCAGCGTAATAGATATAATAGCGCCTGTAATTTCGTGCATAGCCTCGGTAGTTGCCGCCTTAGGGGTTAGGCTTGGGTCGTGCTCCATTTTGGCATGTACGGCCTCCACCACCACAATGGCATCATCCACCACAATACCTATGGCCAGCACCAGGGCAAACAGGGTTAAAAGGTTAACCGAGAAGCCAAACAAATTCATGAAGAAGAATGTACCGATAATAGCTACCGGAACAGCTATAGCCGGGATCAATGTCGACCTGAAATCCTGAAGGAATATAAATACTACGATAAATACCAATATAAAAGCCTCAACCAAGGTATGTTCAACCTGGTTTATTGATTCATCAAGATCGGTTTTGGTACGATAGAACTGGTTGTATTTGATACCAGCCGGGAAATCCTTTGATAGTTTTTCCATCAGCTTATCAATACCAATCTGAATTTCATTGGCATTTGAGCCCGAAAGTTGTATAATACCTACAATTATACCATCGTGACCGTTCAGGTTACTTACGCTGTTGTAAGAGTAAGCACCCAGCTCAACTCGGGCCACATCTTTTAAATGCAGTACAGAACCATCTGCATTTGCGCGGATAGCAATGTTCTGGTACTCTTCTGGTTTGGTAAGTTTACCTTTGTATTTAATTACATATTCAAAAGCCTCGTTGCTGCGCTCGCCAAATCTGCCCGGGGCGGCTTCAAGGTTTTTGTCCTGTATAGCTGCCATAACTTCGGCAGGCGTAACTTTGTAAGCTGCCATTTGGCCTGGGTTAAGCCAAACACGCATGGAGTAATCTTTAATACCACCAAATATACTGGCCGATCCTACACCCGGAATACGTTTAATTTCGGGCACAATGTTAATCTGTGCATAGTTGGCCACAAAGGTTTGATCGTATTTTTTAGGATCTTCTGAGTAGATAGCCATGGCACCAATGAAGCTATTTTGCTGTTTGGTTGTGGTTATACCATATTGAACAACCTCGGCCGGTAACTGGCTTGTGGCTTGCGAAACACGGTTTTGAACGTTTACAGCTGCCTGATCGGGGTTGGTACCTTGTTTAAAGTAAACGGTAATACCTAATGTACCGTCGTTACTGGCGGTAGAGGTCATATAGGTCATATTTTCCACACCGTTAATCGCTTCTTCTAACGAAGGCGTAACAGAACGTAAAATAGTCTCGGCATTGGCGCCAGGGTAAACAGCCGATACCAATACCGCCGGAGGGGCAATATTCGGGAACCGCTCTAAGGGCAGTTTTGTTAAACCAAGTACACCTACTATCACCAATAATATGGAGATAACGGTTGAAAGTACTGGTCTTTCTATAAATTTCTGTAACATGATTTTGATTTTTTATTTCGGATTTCGGAAGTTCGATTTCGGATTTATACCAGTGCTGCATATCATTCGTAATTGAATAATATCAATAACAACCAATTAAACCTTTTACCTTTGGCCTTTTACCTAAATCCTGACTCTTGATTCTTAACTCTTGATTCTTATTTTAAAGCAGCAACCTTATCAGTAGCCTTTTGAGGCGCTATTACCATACCTTCGGCTAAGTGGTCCATGCCGCTTAGTACAATCTGGTCGCCGGCTTTAAGGCCATCTTTAACAAGGTAATTTTCGCCGCTTTTGCCTACTATGTTGATAGGTACTTTTTTCACTTTATTGCTATCGGCAAGGGCGAAAACAAACACTTTATCCTGCATTTCGACAGTGGCCGACTCCGGCACTATCAACGCATCTGTATGTTGTAAGCTTAAACGTACTTTACCTGTATTACCGGCACGTAACAAACCATCCGGATTGGCAAAATTCGCCCTGATGGTAATAGCGCCTGTGTTTTTATCAAACTGGCCGTCTATTACATCTATTTTACCTTGTTTGGCGTATTGGCTGCCATCGGCTAATAGTAATGACACCGTAGGCAAGTGCTGTAACTTTTCTTTTAAAGTTGTGCCAGGGTATTGTTCTTTAAAGGCTACAAAATCTTTTTCGCCCAAAGAGAAGTAAACATGTACATCATGCACATCAGATAACTGGGTTAGAGCTTCCACATCCTGCGGGGTAACCAGGCTTCCCTGTTTTTTCAGCAAACGACCGATATAGCCGCTAACTGGTGCTTTTATTAAAGTATAGCCCAAGTTGATCTGTGCGGTTGATACATTTGCCTTAGCCGATTCGATATTAGCTTTAGCAACCTGCAGGCTGGCTTTTGCGGTTTTTAACTGGTAATCAGATACTACCTTGTTTTCAACCAGCGGTGTAAGCTTGTCAACTTCAAGTTGCGCATTACCTGCAGCAGCTTCGGCTGCGTGTAAGCTTGCCAGGGCATTGTTTAAGGCAGCGCGGTAAGGCTGCTCATTTATTTTAAATATAGGCTGGCCGGCACTTACAAAAGCACCTTCGTCAACAAATACTTTGTCTAAAGCACCACTTACCTGCGGGCGAACTTCTACGTTAACAGTACCTTCTATTGATGCCGGATATTCCTGGTAAGTAGTTTGTGTGCCCGATGTTATTGCGGCAACGGGTAATGCCGGCGGTGGTGGCGCCTGCTGTGTTTGCGGCTTGGGCGAACAGCCATATAATGTAAGTGCTAAAAGCGCTAATGGGATAATTTTCATGATACTTAATTTTAAAGGTGATAGATAGTGTAGTGATTTGATGCCTTGCGGCGGGTAGATATATGTGGAGTTAATTGTTTTCATTATTGAAATACTATATATGTGCTATTTTTATTGAAATGATAACCTTGAAATTTTAGCCCTGCCCTCTCCAAAGGAGAGGGTTCTTGACTTGCATGTTTTTTAAAGTCCTCTCCTTTGGAGAGGATTAGGTGAGGCTAACTTATTATGAGCGTACTTGTTAACCGCGCTAACGTTTAGTTGTTAAACCAGCATTAATCTGATTGTTAGATAATCTAACACTGTTAACTAACGCTATGTAGAAGTTGATATCCATGGCGATGTTGTTAATTGTTTTATATTGACTTAATTTTAGTTTAACAGTGTTAAATCATTTAACACTGTTACTTTTTGAGCAAAAATTACTCAGGTTTTATCGACCTGATGATACCGGTGATGGCATCCATTAGTACCTGCCGATTGATATCATCTGATGAACCACGGCTTAATAAGTTGATAGATACCAAGCCATGAACTACCGACCAGAAGGTGTAATACTTAGTACAGATAATATCCGACTCCGGATTGTCTATATGCATCACTTTGCCTATCACATCGGTGAACAGATCCCAGGGCATCACAGATTCTTCCAGTTTGTTTATTTCTTCGCAACAACAATTGGTTGTAACGCCAAACATAATCTGGTAAAGCTCTTTGTTGGCAAAGGCAAAATTCCAATAGGCAAGCCACATAGCCTCCAGTTGTTTTTCTGGCAGTGCATGTTGTTCGTGAGCTGCCCTCAGGTCTTTGGCTAATAACAGGTAGCCTTTGCGGGCAAGTTCCAGCAAAATAGCTTCTTTATTAGCGTAATATTCATATATGATAGGAGCGGTGTATTCAATTACATCGGCAATTTTACGCATACTTAAAGCCTGCCATCCCTCCTCTTTAACAATCTGGAGCGCGGCATCCAGGATATTGATCCTGGTTTCGTCTTTTAAGCGTTGAATACGTTCTTTACTGGCCATTTTATTTACGCCTTAAATTATTTAACAGCGTTAAGCAAATATACAGCTGTTTATTTAGGCATAGTACCATCTGTTTGTCAAATTGAGATCATGGAATTGTCAGGAGGAGCCCCCTAACCCCCTGAAGGGGGAACTTTTTGATTTGCGTAGAGGTTTTTTCTTAAAGCGTCCCCTTCAGGGGAGGTTTGGAGGGGCTATCTACTTTTTCATTAAATAGGCCAGTTGCCCCATGTGGTAGCCCTGGTGAACTGTTCTGTTGATGAGGATATTCAGTTTGTTGCGATGTGGTTCTTTTGCAAAATCTTCGGCAGGTATGGCGCTGTGTTTGGTAAACCAATCTTCGGGCTGCATGGCGTCAAATTTTTGTTTAAGGGTAGTGTTTACGTTGTGCCAGGCAGCTTTGATATCGGCTATCGGCGGTTTTTCCAGCCCTGAGGTATCGGAGTTTTTCAGGAATATCTCATCCAGCTGCGGATAAAGCCTGTCGCCAAGTTCTAAATAGGTGAACAGGCCGTCGCTTACCGCGGTCAAATGCCCTAAAAGATAGGTGCCGCTGTTACGGTCGGGCGCGGTAAAGCCGGCAATTTGCTCGTCGGTTAGCTTTTCCAGCAACGCGTTAAGGCGGGTGTTTTGCAACTCCCAGTTTGATATGGCTATTTTAATGAATAAAGCGGTGGTTGTTTCCTGTTGAGCTTCCATGATAAATTTATATTGATATATAATAGTGTTGTGTTATCTATAAATTGATATTTAGTTTTTAGCCCAAAGTCGTAAATTGTAAGTACAGAAATAAGAAAGATAGACTTACGGCTACCGACTTTGTGCTGCTTACTTAGTAAGCTACCTGCCAGCCATTAAATGGCTTTACAGTAGCACAATTGGGGCTTCCGTCTTTGGCGGTTCCGGCTACGTTTGTTTTAAGCGTTAAAGCCGCCTCCGCATTTAGCTGATCGATGATCTCCCAGGTTATTCCGGCCATCGGAATTTTGAGCCTCCTGTTCCAGGGGCTAACCTGCCCGGCCAGCGTGCCGATATCGAGGTAAATAAAGTTACCCATATAGGGACCCTGTATAAATGGCCCGCCGAACTTTGGCGAAGCATCTTTGAGCCTATCACCTTTTGTGGTTACCGTTAAATAAAAATCCAGGTCGCCCGAGTCGGTTTGCTGGATTTGTACAGTTTCATATTTATTACCCGATCCCTTTTGCAGGCCAAAGGCTACCCCCGGAGTGGGTTTTTCGAGGATGATATGAAGAGATAGTTCCATGGTTTTATTTGAATTTGATTAGTTTCAATAAACAACGGTTAAGATACTGAAATCGCAAACTATATCTTTGATCCCTAAGTGTGATTTTAATATCATTTAATTTGTCTGAACTCGAATTAAGCGAATTTTTAGAATTTCTCGAATCAGCTTTTTTAATTCTGTAAATTCAGGTTCAAACCAAACTTTTAATCGTTCAATCGCTTTATGTAATCCAAAAACATATATAAGGCCTTCTTCTTCTCTTCGGTTAAATCGAAATCAATTTTTACCATCAGGTAATCAACAATATCAAAGTCATCACGCATAGGCAACTCTTTAAATAACTCATGCCGATGATCCAGACCGTATTTCAGGGCGGCGTTAAATTCCTGCATAAAATCATGCGGGATTGGTTTGTTGGCTATCCAGCCTGCAAACATGAACGGCAGACCGGTGAACTTTTGCCATTCTTCGGCCAGATCATATACATATTTATACTGGTCTTTTTTGCCAAAGGTACGGTCGCCTATTTGAACAAAAGCCGTATCTAAATCGGTCGACAAGCTGTAGTTTGGTGCAGCCTCAATTAACTCCGGGCTGATTTTCCAATAGTTTTTGAGCAGTACACGCGCCAGGTTATTAGATGAGCGCGATTCGGGATCAAGCTGTAGGTACTTAATATCGTGTACCGGGCAATTACTGAATATAAACACCGAGTTTACCGCACCAACGGCACCAATACAGTAATCGGATACTATTTCCCAGTTGGGCAGGCTTAATGTGGCCGCCACAGGAATAAGGCCGATATCCACCACGTCATCAATGAGTTTTTGGGCACAGTCAGTTGGGGTGTCCAAGCTTAGTTCTATTTTATCTACAAAACCGGTATGTTGAAGGCCGTATATAAAGGGTTTGGTATTGGTGTAGCTTACTGCTGATATTCTGATCTTTTTCACAAGAAACGTTCTCTTTCAGGATTGTTTTAAATGTTCGGCATTGTTAAAATCTACGATAGCAAATTGTTGGCCATCATAAACAACTTTGTATAAAACCAAATTTTGATGTGGGAAGTTATCCATTTCGCTCAATGGTTTGCCGGTTAAAATACAAAGCAATAAACGCATGGCGCGGCCATGCATGCAAACCAGCACAGTTTTTTCTTCGGGATGGCTCATGATCACTTCCAAAGCTTCGCGCTGGCGGATTTCTACTTCGTTGGGGCTCTCGCCGCCTTCAAATTTGCTATCGAGGTTTCCATCTAGCCAATCGCGCATAATTTGCAAAAACGCAGCTTTGTTTTCCGGTGTGGGCAGTTGGCCCTCATGTATACCCCAGGCCAGCTCATCAAGGCCTGAAAGCCTTTCAAAAGGCAATCCGCCATCCAAAAAAGGCTGAATGCTTTGCTTTGTACGTTTTAGCGCAGATATATATGCTTTATCAAAAGGTACATATTTATAAGCCGCATAAAACTGTTGTGCCTGTTTGCGGCCCTCATCGTTTAGGTCGGTATCAACCCCCCTGCCCTGGATAATTCCCAATTTGTTGTACTCAGTTTGGCCGTGACGTACTATGTATAAGGTTTTTTGCATTTTCTAGCTGAAAGCTGAAAGCACAAGGCTTAAAGCTTTTTTATTGTTGTTATATTATTTATGTGGACAACTCCAGGCAGCCCTTTCATTTTTGCTTTCAGCTTTTAGCCATCCGCCTTAAGCACTTTTATTTTTGCTTTGTGCTTTAAGCCTTCTGCTTTAGGCTTTTGTTTAGCTTAATTGATTACCGGCAGCTTGTAATATTGAGGCTTTGGCTGGGTTTCAGGAAATTTAAAATCATTGTAATCGGTAACTACGTTATAAAGCGTATCGCGCTCAATAGGGTACCTGCCTATATGCTTAATCAGTTCAACCAGTTGTTTGGTGCTCATACCGGGGTGCTGCTCTTCGGCACCTGCCATCGAGTAAATTTTGGTGGTATCGTCAAGCGTACCGTCAATATCATCTACCCCAAAATTAAGCGAAAGCTGCGCCGTGGTGCGGCTGATCATGGCCCAATAGGCCTTTATATGATCGAAATTATCCAAATAAATCCTCGCGACAGCATAATTACGCAAATCTTCAACAACAGTTGATTCGGGTACGTGCGACATCTGGTTATCCTGGTTGCGAAATTTCAACGGGATAAATGTTTGAAAACCACCTGTTTTATCCTGCAGCTGGCGTAAACGTTCCATATGGTCAACCCGGTGATGGAATTTTTCGATATGGCCGTAAAGCATGGTGGCGTTTGAGCGGCCGCCTAACTTGTGCCATTCCTCGTGTATGGCCAGCCATTGGTCGCCGGTACATTTATCTTTTGAAATCAGATCACGAACCTCGGGATGGAAGATTTCTGCGCCGCCACCTGGTATAGAGCCTAAACCGGCCTCCATCATCAGGCGCATGCCCGTGGCGTAGTCAATTTTGGCTTTTTTGAAAATGTAGTGGTATTCAACCGGCGTTAACGCCTTGATGTGCAATTCGGGGCGATGGGCACGTATGCGGCTGAAAAGCTCCTGGTAAAAAGGGACATCATATTGCGGTAGTACGCCACCTACAATATGTACTTCGGTTACCGGTTCGTCATCGTATTTGGTTACCATGTTAAACATTTCGTCCATTGTATACTCCCAGCCTTCGGCTTTTTGTTTAAGCAGGCGCGAGTACGAACAAAATTTGCAATCGTAAACACAAAGATTGGTAGGCTCGATATGGAAATTACGGTTGAAATAAGTTTTATCGCCATGGCGCTTTTCGCGGATGTAGTTGGCTAAAACACCAAGGTAACCAAGATCGCCTTGCTCATATAACGTAACACCTTCATCAAAGGTAATCCTTTCGCTGCGCTGTACCTTTTCGGCAATGTGCTTTAAATCAGCAGGCAGGTCGGGATTTTGTAATAATAACTGTAAATTATGCTCAGCTTCCATTCAAAAAACTTTGAACAAATGTAGTAAAAAAGCGGAAAGCTTAAAGCCAAAGGCCTAAAGCAAGGGGCATCTTTACAATAAGATTATGAGTGGGGAAAGCTTAAAGCCGAAGGCTGAATGCAAAAAGCAAATTGGAGAAAGCCGAAAGCTTAAGGCTGAAAGCAAAAAGCTTAAAACAAGAATTGGAATAGCTTTCGGCTTTTAGCTTATAAAGCGGTTATGGTTGTAATATTCACGCCTCTAAAGCAATCGTCGGCGCAATTATGCGGCACATAGCCGCAGTCGGAAATAAGGCCGTTGTTTTTGGCTTCAAATATGATATCATTGGTTGAGGCATCAACCTTAAGCCATTCGGTACGGGCCTTTAAGTAAATGTCATCTATGGTTAGTGCTTCGGCGGCATCATTTGGGTGTGTATTTATGGTGGCAGCATCCTCATGCCAGGTTTCAGCGGTATCAACTTTATTGGTACCATCATTACGTGATTGTATCCGGATATAATCACGCGAAACAACCTTGCCATTACTTACGGCTACTTTGATAGTAACACCAAACCCTACCCATGAACCAAAAACTGTTGTATAGGAATAAGAGTTTTTTGAGCTGTTTTTGAAGCTTATCCAGGCTTTATAGCTGGCATCGTATTCGCTTTGTTTGG
Source organism: Mucilaginibacter sp. P4_C11 (assembly GCF_056402115.1). Taxonomy (NCBI): domain Bacteria; kingdom Pseudomonadati; phylum Bacteroidota; class Sphingobacteriia; order Sphingobacteriales; family Sphingobacteriaceae; genus Mucilaginibacter; species Mucilaginibacter sp. P4_C11. Next base: position 16,250 of record NZ_JBFUIA010000030.1, read on the forward strand.
CGATGTTTTCTTTTTTACAGGCAGTGGCCGTTAATAACAGGACAATTGTAAGCAGGTACAGGTTTTTCATGTTATGTTTTTTAACAATTACGCAAAATTTACACGGCCCGCTACAACACATTACAAATAATCTTATTTACTTTGAAGGCACAACAACATCAGCAATAATGAAAACTGAAACTATAGCTATCCACGCAGGCAACCACGTAGACGGATCATCAAAAGCCGTAATACAACCTATCGTTATGTCGACTACTTTTGAACGTGGCGAAGACGGCGGCTTTCCCGGCGGGCATATTTACAGCAGGGCATCGAACCCTAACCGAGCGTTGCTTGAAAACGTTATAGCCAAATTAGAGAGTGGCGCCGATGCAGCTTCATTTTCATCTGGTAACGCGGCGGGCATGTCGGTATTCCAGTCGCTGGCCCCCGGTACACATATTATTTGYCCGGATGATATGTACCACGGTTTGCGTAATCAGCTTAAAAACCTATTTGCGGGTATTTTAACTTTTGATTTTGTTGATGTTAACGATATTGAGGTTTTGACTCAACATATCAAGCCCGAAACCGGGGTGATTTGGGTTGAGACGCCGTCAAACCCGTTGCTCAAGATCACCGATATTAAAAAAGTAGTTGCCTTTGCCAGGGCAAATAACATTAAAGTTGTTGTTGACAATACCTTTGCCACGCCTATATGCCAGCAACCATTAGCTTTGGGTGCCGATATAGTAATGCACTCGGCCACCAAATATTTTGGAGGGCACAGCGATTTAATGGGCGGCGCATTAATCACCGCCGAAAAAAGCGATTGGTGGGCAAAAATACGACAGGTACAGGAAATGGGTGGCGCTATCCCCTCCCCAACCGACTGCTACTGGCTGGTGCGCAGTATTAAAACCCTGCCTTACCGGGTTAAGGGCCATGTACACAATGCGCAACTGTTAGCTGAGTTTTTAGAGCAGCACCCTAAAGTAGAGCAAGTATTATATCCCGGCCTGCCATCGCACCCGCAGCATGAGATTGCCAAAGAGCAGATGCTGGCCTTCGGCGGCATGCTTTCGTTTATTATTAAGGGCGATGAAAACGATACGCACAACATCATCAACAAACTCAAAATATTTACCAAAGCAACCAGCTTAGGCGGTGTGGAAAGCCTAATTGAGCACCGCGCAACCGTAGAAGGCCCCGACACTAAAACACCAAGGAATTTATTGCGGGTTTCGGTTGGGTTAGAACATATTGATGATTTGGTGGAAGATTTGGAGCAAGCCCTTTTCGAAAGGTAAAGGGAAAAAGGTATATTTAGGATAAGATTTGACGTGAGAAATCTTTTTCATTTATTGCTTTTCATGCTGCCTACATCTTCGTTAAAAAGCAGTTTTGACCGCTAAATTTACCATCTCTTCCGCATATTGATTGGTTTTGTGACCACTAATTCGTGTGGTTATTATTGGCATATCTTTGTATATGGCAGCTATCCGCTGTTCGAATTTATCTTTCATATTTACAAACCTGCCCGGATTTTTATAGTAGTACTCTACAGCGCACAAGCGGGCTGCAGGGTTTTTGCTAAAAAGAAACATATAATCAGTTTCTGGCGTTAGCTTGCTTTTTACGGCGTTGAAATTAATCCGACTATCTAACTGGATCAAGAAATAGCCCATTACAAGATAATAGCCGTAGGTAGTCCCGGAAAAAGGTGTCATTAAAAACCGTAGCTGTTTATTTTTCGAGACAATTTTAACACTGTCGTTTAGTGGTTTTGACATCCCATCATAGTTAAAATAGACCGGTTCAGAATGTGTTTCCTGCTTAAATTTAAATAAAGGAGAACATATTTTTTTATACCTGGCATTTAGGAGGGCGTTATACGGTATGCCGGCATCTAACTTATAACTTATCAACGAATCTTTAAAAAATATAAACTGATAACCTATTCGCAGGTAGTCTGATTCATAAATCCTTGAGACCTCAGAATACCCAAAGCCAATATCCTCCATTGCATGTTTTGACGTAATAAGCAGATTGAGCACCCCCGCGGGATTTGTTTTATAGGTATCAGCCAGTTTTCTGATAAAAAGAGAATCAGCAGTAACAACCTGTTGGTTTACGTTTTCTACTTTTTCCCTCTCCTGCCCAAACATCATGGTTGTTGAACAGCAAATGAAAATTACAAAAGCGAAAAACTTATTCATGCAATGGTTTATTGGCGATACAAGATAATAAAATTTGGCATTTAAAAACAATCCTTCGCCACGGTCTATGCCCTCTCAGACCGCTATTCCAGATGTTGTCGCTTGGATTAGATAATTCGACTACTAATCGGAAAGATGCCTGTGAGGATACAGGCATCGGAGCAACAACAAAGATTTTGACACAAAAACCTTTTACCTTTCGCCTTTTACCTTTACTCTTCGCCTCTTAATAAAAATAAAATTTGGTATTTAAATAAATATCCGCTTATCTTTGGGACATTATTTGGTAGCGATACCATAGTCAATCAATTCTCCGCATAGTTCGGGTATTGATTTATAAAGAAGCGGCGAGAGATCAGGCTCAATGACCCGCTGGCAACCCTTCAGTTTTGAAGAAGGTGCCAATTCCTGTCCCGGCAAATAACACCGGGGGATATAAATTTATAGCCATGAAAAGTTTAATTACAATTACTACAAGCAACATTTTTAATACCCAAAACATTAACATACAACGCATTAGCCCAATTATCGGCTGCATTTGTATGTGTTGCTGCTGTTGATGCTTTAATACGTTCATTTTTCAATCCCTGAAAACATACGTGTTGTAAAACTGGTAAACATTTTATCAGCTTGTCAAAAATCCATCTAAACAACAAAATTTAATTATAACCTTTTAAAAATCTACAACTATGTCAGCCTTAAAATTCGAAACCTTACAATTACACGCCGGCCAGGAAGTTGACCCTACTACAGGTTCACGCGCGGTACCACTTTATCAAACTACATCGTACGTATTTAAAAACGCCGAGCATGGCGCCAACCTGTTTGCCCTTAAAGAGTTTGGCAATATTTATACCCGTTTGATGAACCCCACTACCGATGTGTTTGAAAAACGCATTGCCGCTTTAGAAGGTGGCGTTGCGGCTTTAGCCACCGCATCGGGTCAGGCCGCCCAGTTTATAGCGTTAAATAACATCTTACAAGTCGGCGATAATTTTGTGACCTCACCATTTTTATATGGCGGCACTTATAATCAGTTTAAAGTTGCGTTTAAACGCTTAGGCATTGATGTTCGTTTTGCCAAAGACGACACCGCCGAAAGCCTTGAAGCTTTAATAGATGATAAAACCAAGGCCATTTACCTGGAAACTATAGGTAACCCTGGCTTTACAATTGCCGATTTTGATAAAGTTGGCGCATTGGCCAAAAAGCACGATCTGCCGCTGATTGTTGATAATACTTTTGGAGCAGGCGGCTATTTGTTCCGTCCGTTGGAGCATGGCGCAAGCGTGGTGGTACAATCAACCACCAAATGGATTGGCGGTCATGGTACCAGCATTGGTGGCGTTATTGTTGATGGCGGCAACTACAACTGGGGCAACGGCAAGTTTCCGCAGTTCACCGAGCCTTCTGAAGGTTACCACGGGTTGGTTTTTGCCGATGTATTTGGCATTGGCGGTCCGTTTGGCAACATTCAGTTTATTATTCGTGCCCGTGTAGAAGGCTTGCGCGATTTTGGCCCTTCGCAATCGCCATTTAATTCATGGCTGAATATACAGGGACTGGAAACACTATCATTACGGGTGCAACGCCATGTAGATAATACACTGGAACTGGCTAAATGGCTTGACCAGCATCCGCAGGTAGCATCAGTAAACTATCCGGGATTAGCATCATCGCCATACCACGAATTAGCAAAAAAATACCTGAAAAATGGTTTCGGAGCTGTGTTATCTTTCGAGATTGATGGCGATAAAGAAGCAGCGGGTAAATTAATAGATAGCCTGAAACTGGTGAGTCATTTAGCCAATGTGGGCGATGCTAAAACGCTCATCATACAGCCATCGGCCACAACACATCAGCAGCTATCTGATGAAGAACAGCTATCGGCAGGCGTTACCCCAACATCGTTAAGGGTAGCGGTTGGTATTGAGCATATTGACGATATAAAAGCAGATTTTGAACAGGCATTTGCCAAAATAAAAGAGGCGCAGGCCGAATTGGTTTAAAGTCTTAAGTCGAAAGTCTTAAGTTCTGAGTTAAAAAAATAACGACTTAGAACTTAAGACTCAAGACTTTCGACTGAAAGTAAGATAGAATGAACACAGAAATATTTAAGTACACACAAACTTTTGAGCTGGAATCTGGCGAACAACTACAGCAACTGGAGATAGGCTTTCATACTTATGGCCGCTTAAACCAAGAGCGGGACAACGTGGTGTGGGTATGCCACGCCCTGACAGCCAATGCCGATGTTTTTGATTGGTGGAAAGGTTTTGTGGGCACTGCAAATAAATTTAACCCCGAAGAACATTTTATAGTTTGTGCCAATATTTTGGGTTCGCCATATGGTACAACTAATCCGGTAAGCACAAATCCGGAAACTGGTTTGCCATATTTTTTAACATTCCCCCAGTTTACTATCAGGGATATCGTTAAGGGCCACCAGTTATTAGCCGACCATTTGGGCGTGGGCAATATTCATATCCTTATTGGTGGCTCATTGGGCGGCCAGCAGGCTATTGAATGGGGTATCATCCAACCAAACCGTATCAAAAATCTTATTTTGATAGCCACCAACGCACGGCATTCGCCATGGGGTATCGCGTTTAATGAGTCGCAGCGTTTGGCTTTAAGTGCCGACGCCACTTTTAACAATAACACTATTGAAGGCGGCCAAAACGGCTTAAAGGCCGCCAGGAGTATAGCGCTGCTCTCCTACCGTACCTATAAAACTTACGGTATTACACAGCAGGAGGAGATTGATAGCAAAACCGATAATTTTAAGGCATCAACCTACCAGGAATACCAGGGCCAAAAACTGGTGAACCGGTTTAATGCCTACAGCTACTGGTATTTAACCAAGGTGATGGACTCGCACAACGTAGGCCGCGGCCGTAACGGTGTTGAGAAAGCATTAAGCCTTATAAAAGCCCGTACGCTGGTTATCGGTATCAAGTCAGATGTGTTATTCCCCATCGAAGAGCAGGAATACCTGTTCAGGCATATTCCTAAATCGGCCTTTGCCGAATTGGATTCGTTTTATGGCCACGATGGTTTTTTAATTGAAACAGAAGCATTAACAAATATTATCACATCGTTTTTTAAAACTGATGTAAAAGGAAAAATTATAGAATTGCAACGTACAGCGTAATGAGTAAAAAGTTAAGTATAGGATTATTTGGATTTGGCGTAGTTGGACAGGGATTATATGATATCATCAAGACAAAAAATTTAAACATCGAAATTGTAAAATTTGCTATTAAGGATCCGCACAAAGAGCGCTCCCTGCCGGCACATTTATTTACAACAGATAAAGACGAGTTGCTAAACAACCCGGAGATTAATACCATTGTAGAATTGATTAACGATACCGAGGCTGCTTTTGAAATTGTATCAAGGGCATTAAGCAGCGGGAAAAACGTGGTATCGGCCAGTAAAAAAATGATAGCGCTTCATTTAGAAGAGCTGATTGAGCTACAGCACAAACATGGCACTTCATTATTATACGAAGGCGCGGTTTGCGGTAGTATCCCTATTATCCGTAACCTGGAAGAGTATTATGATAATGAACTGCTACACTCCATAAGCGGAATTTTTAACGGATCATCAAATTATATCTTATCTAAAGGCTTTATTGAAGGCCTGGATTATGATAGTGCCCTTAAACAGGCGCAAGACCTTGGTTTTGCCGAAACCGACCCTACCAGCGACGTAGGTGGTTACGATGCCAAATACAAGTTGGTTATTGCTGCGGCACATGCCTATGGCGTAATAGTACAGCCAGATGAAGTTTTCAATTTGGGCATTCAGAACCTTGCTGCCCAGGATTTACAATACGCCCGCGAAAAGAACCTGAAAATTAAACTGGTTCCGGTAGCTAAAGAATTGGACGATAGCAACGTGGCCATGTTTGTATTGCCTAAATTTGTTAACAGTACCGAGTTTTTATATAACGTGGAGTACGAGTACAATGGGGTAACGGTACAAGCCGCCTTTGCCGATCAGCAATTCTTTTTCGGAAAAGGCGCCGGTGGCCACCCTACCGGTTCGGCCGTGCTATCAGATATAGCCGCGTTGCGCTATAGCTACCAATACGAGTACAAAAAAGCCAAAGAAAAAACAGGACTTCAATTTACCAACGATGTGGAGTTTGATATCTATTTAAGGTATGATGACGAGCGATTGGTAGAAGATTTGAAATTTATTTCGATAAAAGAACGCTATTATTCTGGCGATTATAAATTTGTTATCGGAAAAGTTAATTTACAAAGCCTCATTGATAACCAATTGCAAATAACCGAAGGAAAGGCGTTTGTTGCCTTTGCCGGCCAGCTTACCGGCGTTAGCCTGGCATCGATATAAGTGAAAGCCTGAATAATTTAAAGCAAATTTTGCTTTGTTAGCTTATAACAAAAGAAAGGGTATCCGTTTTGGGTACCCTTTCTTTGTGTTATAAAAATTTATTTTGTTATACAGCCCGATAGTGCACCGGCTCCTGGTATATCATTATCAGGCAGATCGGCAAAGCTGCCATCCTCATGCAAAACTTTTAGGTTTTTTCTGTTGGGGCCATTCCTTTCAAGCGTATGATTACCCGCAGTCATATCCACATTAGTGCCATCGCCCCTCATCCACGTGTTGTTAGCCTGGTTTTGGTCTAGTTCTCCATACTTTCTCATGATCTTATCCTCCTTTATATTTTAGGTTATTAATTCTAAAACTATTCATAGCTATGAATTCAGTTGGTGATAAGTCTGGGCACCCTCTTTTGTAGCTGGGATTTTATCCTCGTTATATAAAATATAAACTCATTATTGTTCTATATATTATCCCGAAAGAGCGATAAAGAAGAGGCCGGCCGGTACGGATAGCCCCTCCTTATTTTCAAGCAGCGAGTTCTGTTTGGTTAGTAAAGCCGACTGGTCGCCGGCACGATTTTACAATCATCGCCAATAATAATTTCAAGCTCGTAAACCTATATACCTTCGGTACCCGGCTCATGTCCTACCATGCGCCCTGTTGTACGGCCCTGCGGGCGGCTGGCAAAATCGGTTTTAGCTGGCCCAACTGATGGAAACTCTTTCTTATTTGGTGGGGTTACATCAGTTTGTTCGCTGTAAGATGTATCGGCGCTTCTGGTAGGCTGATCAACTTCTACCTGGCTATGGCTACCTACACCTTCTGTCCTGGTTTTACGTTCTTCGGGAGTTTCGTTTGGATACTCGTCGGTTACATCAAACTCTTCGTCCAAATCATTGCCATCGTCTTCTAAGTCGCGGTTAGCGTTATAGGCATTGGCATTGTTTACAGAAGCTGACCCGGTATTTTGGTAATCACTATCCTGGTTTTCCCAGGTTTCATTATGCATATTCATAGGTTTTAATTTTAGTTGTTAATTAATAAACCCATTGAAATAGCATATTGTTTTCTAATTAAGAAAATAACTTTCGGTAGTATATGCAGATTTTAGATGTGCAGAACGGATATAGTTAAACGAATGTACTAAACCACCGTCATTGCGAGGCACGAAGCAATGACGGTGGTTTGATATTGACAGTCAGTAACTTACAAACACTCCATTATGAGCGTGTTGCGGCAATCGCGGACTGTGAAAAGCGGATATATCGTAATAGTATATTAATCAATATTTTACGCGCTTACCAAACAAAGCTCTTTTACCTTGGCTACGGTGAAATCAACTTCGTCTTTGGTATTGTATTTGGAAAAGGAGAACCTTACCGATGGCCTTGATGAGCTTGCACCTATCGAAGTAAGCACGTGCGAGCCAATATCGGTACCCGAGCTGCAGGCGCTGCCGCCTGATGCTGATATGCCGCTGATATCTAAATTAAATAACAGCATATCGGCCATTTCCATTTCGGGGAAAGCTACGTTAAGCACCGTGTATAAACTCTTTTCAGGATCGGTTTCTCCGTTAAAGTTTACGCCGGGAATTTCGCTGGTTAATCTACCCAGCATGTATGATTTCAAGCCCTGAATATGTGCCTGGTGTTGCTCCATTTCGGCATAAGCCAGTTCCAAAGCTTTGGCCAGGCCAATAATGCCGTAAATATTTTCGGTACCGCCACGCATGTTGCGCTCCTGCGAGCCGCCATATATTAAAGGCTTTATTTTAATGCGGTGGTTGATGTGTAAAAAACCAACGCCTTTAGGCCCATGCAGTTTATGACCGGCACAAACCAAAAAATGAGTTTTAAGCTTGCTCAGGTCATGCTGATAGTGCCCCATTGTTTGTACCGTATCGCAATGATAAATGGCGCTATAGGCCTCGCAAAGGTCGCCAATGCGGTTCATATCCGATAGGGTGCCAATCTCGTTATTGGCGTGCATGATAGATACAAAACTCCTGGTATTATCCTTCAATAAAGTTTCCAGGTGATCGTAATCTACATTACCTTTGCTATCAATATTAACAAAGCTTAGTTTGATGATACCCGATTTTTCCATAGCCTCCAGTGTATGCAATACGGCATGATGCTCAATATGGCTGGTGATAGCATGGGTAATGTTATGATCAATAATGCCGCAACGGATAGCTGTATTATCGGCTTCGGTGCCGCTCGAGGTAAAAAATATCTCGGCAGGCGAAGTATGCAGCAGCCCGGCTATGGTTTTGCGCGATCTTTCGATAAGCGTGCGTGCCTCCCTCCCATGTGAATGAATTGACGACGGATTACCATAATGGTTTTCCATCACTTTATACATTTCTTTTAAAACTTCAGGGTCAAGCGGCGTAGTAGCAGCATTGTCAAAATAAACACGCATCGTTATAGTAATTATTGATTTATTGAATTACTTAATTAGTGATTTGAAGAGCAAACTCAACAATTCATCAATTCAATCCTTCAACAAATGGGTCAGTTAACTTATAAAAACTCTTTATTAAATTACAACTTAATGATTTGGTTATGTCTAACTCAATAATTCACTAAATCGATAATTCAATAATTAATTCAAAATTTCTTTAATATCTGTGATTATCTTATTTGCCAGTCCGTTTGCAACCGTTTCTGAATTGCCCTCGGAGTAAATACGGATAATCGGTTCAGTATTTGAACGACGCAAATGTACCCATTCTTTATCAAATTCTATTTTCAAACCGTCAATTGTTGAGTGCGGTTGTTTCATATATTTTTCTTCAACCTTGATCAAAAGGGCATCAATGTCCATTTCGGGGGTCAAAGTGATTTTATTTTTAGAAATAAAATAACCGGGATATGACCGACGCAGGTTTGAAACCGACTTGCCATATTTAGCCAGGTGGGTTAAAAACAAGGCTATACCAACTAAAGCATCGCGGCCGTAGTGTATTTCGGGGTAAATAATACCGCCATTACCTTCGCCGCCAATAACGGCGTTAACCGCTTTCATTTTGTTAACCACGTTCACCTCGCCTACTGCCGACGCGTGATATTCGCCCCCGGCCTTTTCGGTAACATCGCGCAACGCACGGGTTGACGACAGGTTTGATACCGTATTACCCAAATTATTCTGCAACACGTAATCGGCCACAGCAACCAGCGTATACTCCTCACCAAACATATTGCCGTCCTCGCAAACAAAGCAAAGGCGATCAACATCCGGGTCAACGGCTATACCTAAATGGGCACGCTTACTCAAAACTTCTTTTGACAAAGCTGTAAGGTTCTCGGGCAAAGGTTCGGGATTGTGCGGAAAATTCCCATCGGGCTCACAATATAATTCGTGAACGGTTTTTACACCCAGTGCCTTTAGCAAGGCTGGTACAAAAATACCACCGGTAGAATTCACACAATCAATTACAATATTAAAATCGGCTTTCCTTATAGCTTCCACATCAACCAGTGGCAATGCCAGTACAAGGTCGATATGTTTTTGCAACCAGCTATCGTCAAGGGTAACCTTACCAAGGTCGTTTACATCGGCATATTTAAAATCGCTGTTTTCGGCAATTTCCAATACTTCTTTACCATCAGCATCACTTATAAATTCACCATCGGCATTCAATAACTTAAGCGCGTTCCATTGTTTAGGGTTGTGGCTTGCTGTTAGTATAATGCCGCCTGCCGCCTGCTCACCGGTAACTGCAACTTCAACAGTGGGCGTAGTTGAAAGGCCAAGGTCAATTACATCAATACCAAGGCCTTGCAAGGTACCTACTACCAGGTTATTTACCATAGCGCCCGATATGCGTGCATCACGGCCTATCACAATTTTTTTTATCCCCGATTTTTTAACGGCCCATGAGCCATAAGCCGAAGTGAATTTTACAATATCCAGCGGTGTTAAACCATCGCCAACAGCACCGCCAATGGTGCCGCGTATCCCCGAAATTGATTTTATAAGTGTCAAAATTGTAATGTTTTTGTTGCACAAAAGTAAAATATTTAACCGATAGCCTTGTACAATTTATATTTTTCTGCAAACGTTTGCCCGGTAAAAGATGTGCTAAAAATGCTAAAAAATCATTTTATCACTCATGATTTTAACTAAACCCGCATACAACCAAATGTAAAATCAAAACGTTGATGGATTGAATGTTTGTATATTTAAGCGGTAATCACAAAACGCAGCAAACAAAAGCGTTTGGATTGTACTAATTAAAAAAGCTTTACTACCTGGTAAAACGTTTTAAAAATGAAAATTGTACTTTTTTGTTTTATTCTTATTGCACCTGTTTTTGTACAGGCGCAATCATCTTTTACAGTAACGGGTAAAGGTGGTTTAAATGATGGCGATAAAATATACTTGGTTTATAAAGTAAATAACAAGCCACTCATTGACTCTGTAAGTGTCATCAACCATCAATTTAAATTTGCAGGTACAACTACAGGTATTCATTCGGGTTATGTATGCCGGAATGACAATCCGGATACTGCCTCCATACTTCGCGATGCTAAGAATTTTTATATCGAACCAGGCAATATAATGATCACTACCAATGATTCTTTGTATAACGCCGAACTATCTGGCACAACCACAAATAATGATCTATCTGTGCTAACACATCAATTAGAAAGTTATTCGCGGGAGCGTAACCAAATAGAAGCTGATTATGACGCATTAACAGCGCAGCAAGTAAAAGATATTGAGATGATAGCCCCGATCAGGGCAAGGCTAAAGTTGGTATTGTTAAAAATGAGCCCGGTACAATTGTCATTTATTAAAAGCCATCCACAATCATATGTCAGCTTGGTTACGTTACAGGAGATTGTAAACAACGAAGATATGTTAGCTAAAAATAGCGCTGCCTTCAATAGTTTATCCCCTTCGCTTAAAGCAACTTCTTTAGGGCTAAAATTGAAAGAAATAATTGCAGCGCTATCTAAAACAGCAATAGGATCAACAGCAAAAAACTTTACGCTAACCGATAATAAAGGTAATCGCGTCAGGCTTTCAAACTTTAGGGGCAAATACACGTTGGTTGATTTTTGGGCCTCATGGTGTTTACCCTGCCGCGAGGAAATGCCCAATGTTGTCCTTGCTTACAACAAATTTAAAAGTAAAGACTTTACTGTGGTAGGTATTTCTCTCGATGATGCAAAAGACAAGAAGGCCTGGATCAATGCTATCAGTGCCGACGGAGCGTTATGGACACAATTACTGGATGCTAATAAAAAAGTAAAAGCCTTGTATGGCATAACTACCATACCGGCAAATATTTTGATAAACCCTGATGGTAAAATCATCGCCAGAAATTTGAAAGACAAAACGTTACTAATTAAACTGGATGAGTTGCTTGGCGGTAAATAGTTTTCAGGCAAATAATAACCCTTTGTGATTTACGTGCTATTTCAAACAGGTATTGTTAAACAAAAGCCATTTCACCATTTTATTGGTCGCCTATTTACAAACTTGTTTTAAAGTATTTAATAACTTTGCCCGCTAACAAAAAAATCGCAATTGCATCAATGCCAGATTACATCTTACAACTCGACCGGCATTTATTTTATTTCATCAATCACGATCTTGGCAACCCGTTCTTTGACCTGGTTATGCCCTGGTTTCGTAATCCTAAATTCTGGATTCCGCTATATATTTTCATTATTGTTTTTTCTTTATGGCGATATAAAAAAGCGGGGGCTATTATCATCATCCTGTTAGCAACAACAGCAGGCTTTGCCGATTTTACAAGCGCTACCCTCATTAAGCACCAGGTACAAAGGCTTCGCCCCTGCCGCGATCCAGTGGTTGGCTTAACCGATATTAACCGCATTCCATGCGGAACGGGTTACAGCTTCCCTTCAACCCATGCGACAGATCATTTTGCCATGGCTATATTTTTATGCCTTGTTTTTGGCAAAAAGTGGCGCTGGGTATGGTTTGCCGCAATTTTCTGGGCCGCGCTGGTGTCATTTGCCCAGGTGTACGTGGGCGTACACTTCCCGGTTGATGTCATTTGCGGCGCTATTTACGGCTCGCTTGTGGGGATGCTGTTTGCCTATATTTTCAAAAAAATACAACCTGCCTTTTAATGGAGATCTGGAAAGTTTTACTGTTGTTTTTAAGTGCCTCTTTTGGTGGTTTATCTGTTTTTTTATTCAGGGGCGATAATCATAAAATGCTCAAACTTGTGCTATCGTTTAGCGGGGCTTACCTGTTTGGCATAACTGTTTTGCATTTAATACCCGATGCTTACCACGGCAATGATAATTATGTGGGGGTATTTATCCTGATCGGTTTTCTTTTCCAGATTGTTTTAGAGCTATTTTCCGACGGCATTGAGCACGGCCACATGCACAAACACCAGCACGACCTTGTGGTTTTTCCGGTGGGTATTATGGTAAGCCTTTGCCTGCACGCCTTTTTAGAGGGTATGCCATTAGCGCAAGGCAACCAGGATCAGTTGGTTTATGGCATAGCACTGCACCATATACCGGCAGCATTTGCTTTAGGTACTGTGCTGCTCACCAACAAGCAAGGCCGTAATAAAACCGTGTTTTTCATTTTGTTATTTGCCGTAATGGCGCCGGCGGGCTACTTTTTTAGTAATGCCTTAAGCACCAGTAATATTGGTAACCTGCAGCATTACTTTAACAGGATAATGGGCTTGGTAATTGGTATCTTCCTGCACATATCCACCACCATATTGTTTGAATCAAGCGCCGATCATAAATTTAACTTACGTAAAATGATCGCGGTTTTGTTGGGTGTAGCCATTGCAATAGCGGCGAGCCCCCTGACCCCCTAAAGGGGGAACGACGGTGCTAATTCTTTAAATGCTGCAATTCAAAAGTCCTCTCCTTTGGAGAGGATTTAGGTGAGGCTAATACTCTCTAACATCTTAATATACAGCTCAATTCCTTCTCTTATCTCATCTACATATACAAACTCATCAGCAGTATGCGACCTTGCAGAGTCGCCGGGGCCAACTTTGATAGATGGGATATCCAGCAGCGATTGATCTGAGGTAGTTGGCGACCCATACGTTGTACGGCCTAAAGCTATTCCAGCTTGTACAATAGCATGCTCCCGGGGAATTGATGATGGTTTAAGGCGGATAGACCTTGGCTTTACATCGCAACCTACATGTTGCCGGATGATTTCCAGAACCTCCTCGTTGCGGTAGGCATCGGTAACCCGAACATCAACGGTAAACACACAACTTGCCGGTACCACATTGTGCTGCGAACCTGCGTTGATAATAGTAACCGACATTTTGATGGGCCCAAAAACTTCCGATTCTTTGGGAAACTTAAAACTGCGGAACCATTCAATATCTGTTAGTGCTTTATAGATGGCATTTTCGCCTTCCTCGCGGGCTGCATGCCCGGCGCGGCCATGAGCAGTGCAATCCAGCACCATTAAACCACGTTCGGCAATGGCCAGCTGCATCAGGGTAGGCTCTCCTACTATACCGAAATCAAGTTTACCCAGGTCGGGAATGATCAGTTCAAGTCCGTTTACGCCGGAGATTTCCTCTTCGGCGGTGGTAGCCAGGCAAAAATTATATTTCAGGTTTTCCCTGTCATGAAAATAAAGGAATACCGCTATTAGCGATACCAGGCAACCGCCGGCATCGTTACTGCCAAGGCCAAATAGTTTGCCGTCTTCAATTTTGGCATCGTATGGGTCGCGCGTATAACCAGAGTTCGGTTTCACTGTATCGTGATGTGAGTTGAGCAGTATGGTTGGCTTTGCCGGATCAAAATGCTTGTTCCAGGCCCAGATGTTGTTAAGCTTGCGATGGGTGGTTACTCCGTGTTGTTGTAAAAACTCGTTAATCAGATCGGCTGTACGATCTTCTTCTTTACTGAATGATGGTATAGATATCAGTTGCTGCAGTAATGTAACTGCCAACTGGTATAAATTGTTGCTATCGGTCATAGATATTGGGATAATCCCCATGAATGTTATGCGGGCAAAATTAATAACTTTTTATGTAACGATACTGATAAACGAATGGTATTAATATTCGGGTTTAAATTAAAATTGTAGTTTTGAAATTCAATCTATTTTATCCAAAACAATGAAAAAGACATCAATCTTATCTATCTTATTTTTAATGCTGACGGCAGGCGCATCCTACGCACAGCAAACCAGCAACTACAACAAAAACGGTTACAAGTTGACTTTTATCAACTATGACAATACACTTGATACTGCGCTGAAAACCAAACTAATAAACACATTTTATAAAGTATATCCTGAGCTGGCAAATGCTTACAATAAAAAAACGCTGAAGGCAGTTACCATGATTATAGATACCAGTTACAAAGGCGTTGCCGAAACTGCAAACGGTATTGTCACCATAAGCTCGCGCTGGATGCACCAACGCCCCCAGGACATCGATGTGGTAACGCACGAAGTAATGCATATTGTACAGGATTATGGCCAAAGCACCGGTCCGGGCTGGCTAACAGAAGGTATTGCCGATTATGCGCGATTCAAATTTGGCGTTAATAACCCGGCAGCAAACTGGTCGTTACCGGCTTACAAGGCCACTCAAAACTATGATAACAGCTACCGGGTTACGGCGCGTTTCCTGGCCTGGCTTGAAAAAAGCAAACCCGGAATAGTGAAAACTTTCGATAGCAAAATGCGCGACCATACATTTACCGACGACACATGGAAACAACAAACAGGTAAAACCCTGGATRAGTTGTGGAAAGATTATTCAGCTAATCCAACTGTCTGAATCAGGATTTTTCACAGATGATTTAGTTTTTAAGGCGTTCAAGAAGGCTCCGCCGTTTCCAGAATTTTAGAATATACAGAATTAGTCTGAACCGGAATTTTAATGAATTAATTTTAATGAATTAAGGAATTATTTGAATTTTTAAATTTTGGAAAATTCCTTAATTCGTTAAAATTCGAGTTCAGACAAATAATTTTCAAATCTTCAAATTCTCAAATCAATTAACCCTCCTCCATCTTCGAGTGTTTCCGGGTATCCTTCATGGTAACGTAAAGCACCAGCGATAAAGCGATACACACCGTTACATACCAGTAAAACCATTGGGCGTGGTGCGCCGTTTTAAAACCCAAAGCAATGTATTCGGCTGAGCCGCCAAATATAGATACCGCGATGGCGTACGGGAAACCAACACCAAGCGCACGTATATTTGCGGGGAAAAGTTCGGCCTTTACAACAGCATTTATTGAAGTATACCCGCTTATGATGATAAGCGCTGCCAAAATAAGACCGAAGGCAATCCAGCCGTCTTTTGTGCCTCCCAGCAATGTGAGTATAGGGATAGTGGTTATTGTACCTAAAACGCCAAAGCCTATTAGCAATGGTTTGCGCCCTATGTTATCAGATAATAATCCAAAAAGTGGCTGTATCAGCATAAAGACCAGCAAAGTAAGGCTTGAAATTAAGGTAGCTTCGGCTTTGCTAAATCCAGATGTATCTACCAGGAACTTTTGCATATACGTTGTAAAGGTGTAAAATGCCAATGTCCCCCCGGCTGTGAGGCCTATAACTGTAAGCACAGCCCTTGGGTGTTTGGCCAATTCGGTAATAGTGCCGTGTGTTGTGCTGGTTTTATTTTTTTCAACGGAGAATGAGGCCGATTCCTGCAAACTACGGCGCAGGTACATCGTAATCACAGCCAGGAAAGCCCCAATGCCGAACGCGATGCGCCAACCCCAGTCATGTAACTGCTGCTCAGTTAAAAATATTCTTTGCAGTAAAACCAATAAGCCCAGGGCAAGCAACTGCCCCATAATGAGGGTTACATATTGAAAACTTGAATAAAACCCCCGGTGCTTGCGACCGGCCATTTCGCTTAAATAAGTCGCGCTTGTGCCATATTCGCCGCCTACGCTCAGGCCCTGTATAACCCGGGCCAATACCAGCAGCAGCGGTGCCGCAACGCCAATAGTTTTATAACCGGGTGTTATAGTAATAATTAATGAGCCAAGGCTCATGAGGAGCACTGATATGGTTAGCGCCTTTTTACGACCGTGTTTATCGGCATATGTACCCATTAGCCACCCACCTATTGGCCGCATTAAAAAGCCGAGTGCAAATACACCTGCACTTTTTAACAACTGGGCCGTCTCGTTGGAGTCAGGAAAAAAAGAATTGGAAAAATAAAGTGAAAATGCCGAATATACATACCAATCATACCATTCAACCAAATTGCCTAAAGAGCCGCCAATTATTGATTTGATACGGCCTCCTGTTGTTTTAACGGTAACGTGAGATGTATTAGTCATATTTGCTTAAAAAAGATAAACGCATAAATGTACCATAATCAAATTAGCGTACAAAAAACTTAATCAGCCTAATCTAACTAAATCAACTACTCGCTATATTTAAAGCATGCTTTTTACCGAAGACTTTTTGCACTACGTATGGAAATTCCGCCTGTTTGAACGTTCAGATCTCAGAACGGAAGATGGCGAAACGCTGGAGATATTCTCCACCGGAGTTCACAACAGCGATTCAGGCCCCGATTTTCATAATGCCCGGATTAAAATTGGAGAAACGCTTTGGGCTGGAAATGTGGAGGTACATCTTTCAGCTTCCGATTGGCAAAAGCACGGACATACCACCGATGAGGCTTATAATAATGTGATCCTACATGTTGTTTACAACAACGATTTACCGTTAAAACTGAGCAATGGGCGAACAGTACCTACCCTGCAATTAAATAACAGGGTTCCGGCCGAATTATATGGCCGTTATCACCAGATGATATTCGGCAACCAAACTATCATACCATGCGAGGCGAGTATCGGCACAGTTGACGGATTAATAATGCACAACTGGCTTACCCGCGTTTTGGTGGAACGACTGGAAAAAAAATCGACGACTGTGATAGCCACCCTTGCCATTAACCGGGGCGATTGGGAAGAAACGTTTTACCAATTTTTAGCCGCCAATTTTGGGTTTAAAACAAATGCCCTGCCGTTTGAACTGCTGGCAAAATCGTTACCTCAGCTTATACTGGCCAAAAACAAAAATAACCCGATGCAAATTGAAGCGCTGATATTTKGGCAGGCAGGTTTTCTGGATGCTGAGTTGAAAGATGAATATCCGACAAAACTAAAAAAGGAATATGATTACCTGCAAAAGAAATACAGCCTAAAACCGATAGAAAACCATTTGTGGAAATTTATGCGTTTAAGGCCGCCCAATTTCCCAACCATTAGGCTTGCCCAATTTGCAGCCTTGATTGTTAGCGCCAATCACCTGTTCTCGAAGATATTGGAGATAAAGGATATCGATGCTTTACGCAACCTGTTTGCATCTATTAAAACAAACGAGTATTGGGACAATCATTACCGTTTTGATGTACTTTCAAAACCCTTGCCTAAAGTTATGGGAGCGGCCTCGGTTGATATATTGCTTATTAATACCCTTGCCCTGTTCTTGTTTAGCTATGGCAAACATCATCAGCAACAATATTATATCAGCCGTGCACTAAAACTTTTAGAAAATTTACCGGCCGAAAAGAACAATATTACCGCAGATTTTGTTAACTTAGGGGTGAAAATTACTAATGCATTTGAATCGCAGGCACTGATCGAACTAAAAAATAACTATTGTAATTACAAGAAATGCCTGCAATGCGGCGTTGGTAATAAAATATTAAAGCTCAGCTGACATGCTACAAAGAATATTAACTTTTTTTGAACGCTACTCCTTTGGTGTATGTACGTACCTGGGCGAAAAATTTAACATTTCGATAGCCAAAATCCGTTTGTTTTTTATTTACTCTTCCTTTTTAGCAGTAGGTTTCCCACTTATATTTTATTTCTTCGCCGGCATCGTACTCGATATCCGTAAATTCGTAAAGCGTACGCACACCAGGGCTACTGATCTTTAACGCGATTTTAAGGGTTTTACAGGATTTGTTTAAAATAGCGGACTTATCAATCTTATCTTAATCTCAGCCTAATTACTTCCCCGAGGCTTGATGATAGCTTGTTCTCAACATAAAAACAATTAACGTAGCAAGTTTTAGGTACTATACCAACATACCGGTAATAACAGCATCCTGTAAATTACGCACTTTAAACTTGGGCTTATAACAGTAGTGTGCCAGTTGTTTTACCCAGGTACTGTTATACCCAAATACCATTTTTATCATCCTTACCCTGGTTGATCCTTTAGGATACCCATATTTGTACCAGGTAAATTTAGATTGGTCTATTTTAAACTGATCGGTAAAATCGGCCAGGAAGAGGTCTATTTCAATGTCGAAAATATCCAGGTCGAGGTCCAGGCTGGTTTCAAGGCAAAGACTGCCAGGATCTACACTGCGAATTTTGTAGCGGCTGCAATAATCAACAATAAATTCTTTTAAAGGGGGCAGTATCTCTTCCATTAATTGAATAGTTTTGATCATGTTGGTTATAGGACGTTGTTTTAAAAACAAAGGTTGCATCATGGAGACCTATTTCTGAAAAAAAGGTTACCATATTATTAAAAAAGATATTGCTGATGCCCTTAACGCGAGGGCATCAGTATCTAAATATTTATCAACGCTGGTCTTCAATTAAATAACAGAAAGGTGGATAAACTCATGAAGCCGGGATTTATCACCATAAAACGATATTTTGCGTTTATTGGCAGCTTCTTATTAAAAGATCTAAATCTGTTCGGTACCTATTTTGGCCAACAACAGGCTCAAAAATTTAGGTGCGCTTAAATTTCGCAAAACATCAGTTTAATGTTAACCTTGATAAATCTAAAAATCACTGATTATTAAATAGTTATAAATATTTTTCCTGAAATGTGTTAAGTTATGTTAACCCAACTTAGATGCGTTTGCACTACCATTAATGCAATTTTGCCAAATAATTCAAGCGGTATCGTTATTATTGCAATTAGTTTATCATATCCCATGAACCTAAAAGTTATAGCTTTTGATGCCGATGATACCCTTTGGGTTAATGAACCTTATTTTCAGAATACAGAGAAAAAGTTTTGCAGCCTGCTGGAAGACTTTTTGCCCGAACATGATATCTCAAAAGAGCTTTTTAAGGTAGAGGTTGATAACCTCCCCCTTTATGGTTATGGCATAAAAGGCTATATCCTGAGCATGATTGAAGCCGCCTTAAAAATATCAGACAATAAGATCGGTATCGATACCATCAACATTATTTTACAATATGGGCGGGAGATGCTCAATGAGCCTATTGAACTGCTGGATGGTGTGGAGCACGTGTTATCAACACTAAAAACTGATTATCGCCTGGTGGTAGCCACAAAAGGCGATCTGCTTGACCAGGAACGCAAACTAAAAAAATCGGGTCTGGCGCATTATTTTCACMATATCGAGATTATGAGCGATAAAAAAGAAGATGATTATATTAAACTTATAAAACACCTGGATATTAATCCTGAAGAGTTTATGATGGTGGGCAATTCCCTTAAATCGGATGTAATGCCGGTGTTAAATATTGGTGGATATGCTATACATGTACCTTACCATACCACCTGGGCACATGAGCACGTGGAGACCAGTTTAAGTCATGAAAAATTTATGCAGGCAGATAAGCTTACAGATATTTTATCATCGGTACAAGGATGAGGAAAAAATTAGATCTTGATACCTGGGTACGCAAAGAACATTTCCTTTTCTTTAAGCAATTTGACGAGCCTTATTACGGCGTAACCGTAACTATGACTTGTACAGCCGCGTATGCATTTGCCAAAGAAAAGAAGGTATCATTCTTTTTATACACCATGTACCTCGCCTTAGCTGCTTCGCAAAAAATAGCTGAATTTACTTATCGTATCGAAGGCGATGAAGTGTACGTCCACGATCAGGTAGACGGAGGATCGACCGTTGGGCGAGCCAATGGCACATTTGGCTTCGGATCGTTTCCATACGCGCCTTCACTTGATGAATTTATAGTTACCGCCAATCAAGAGGTTGAGCAGGTGCAACAATCCAATGAACTGGTACGCTCATCGGCCACCAACATCATCCGTTTTTCATCATTACCGTGGATTGATTTTACCAGTATATCCCATGCCCGGATGTTTGGTATTGAAGATAGCTGCCCCAAAATCTCTTTTGGTAAAATGACAGTACATGAGAATGGCGAACGATCAATGCCGGTATCTATACACGTACACCATGCCCTGGTAGATGGCCTACACGTGGGCCGGTTTATTGATAGTTTTCAGCAACTAATGAATAACGGGGTTTAAACCGTTTTTTCCATTACAATAAGTTCTATTAATTCTTTTGGTGCTCCAAAACGGCCATGATCATGAAATGGTTGAATTTCGCCCGTAAATACATACCCGCGCCGCTCATACCAGCTAACCAACTCCTTACGGCTGCGGATTACCGTCATGCTGATTGTGTGCAGGCTAAGTTGCTTTGCAATAACTTCGGCTTCCTCAATTAAAGCTCGGCCTACTCCCCCGTTTTGCAACGCCGGCGATACGCTAAACATACCCAGATATAACTTATCCTCTTTAACTTCAAGGTATACCGTGCCTATGATGTTACCAGCGGTGTTGGTATACTTTAAAATGGTGATGGCATCGTTATTCAGGTAATCAATTAACATCGGCTCATCTATCCTGATACCATCAACCAGGTCGGTTTCTGTAGTCCAGCCTTTTTTTGATTCTTCGCCCCGATAGGCACTGTTAATCAATACATTTAGTTCGGCTACGTCGGTAAGCGTTGCTTTAGTTATTGGCATAGTATCTTGTTTTTGGGAGGGCAAACTTAGTATTTACAGCAATAAATCCCTAACAAAAAAATTAACCGTTTACAACAATCTATAATCCTCGCGGGCCGGGCTAAAAATATCAATCAGTTTACAATCAGTAACAGCAGTACCGCCATGCACAATATTTGATGGGATGATTGCAAACATTCCGGAATCTAATACCTGCGGAATACCATCAATAGTAAGTTCAAATTGGCCTTCCAGCACAAAGGAAGACTGTTCGTGTACGTGTTTATGCATCGGTAAAGATATCCCTGCCTTTACCTCAATAAAATTGATGGTGTTGGCATCGGTGTGGATTAGTTTTGAAAAATAGCCGGGCGCAATCTCTTTGGTTTTGATATCGCTAAACAGGTGAAAAAATTGGTTTTGCATGCATCAAATTTACACTACTATTTTAAACTTTGTATCTTTTCTTTAACTGCTATTGTCTCCCGGGTAAAACAATTCTGGTATTTGGAGTGATTGTGAATGGGGTAAAAAAACCACCTGATTAATTAAAATATATAACCAAATGTTGACCGTTTATAATGCCGCAATATTTGAAAACCATCTTATCTTTATACAGTTATTAGATAAGTTACACATCAACCAATCATGGCTTTTATTGATTACTATAAAATATTAGGGATAGACAAGGCAGCTTCGGATAAAGACGTCAAAAATGCCTACCGCAAGCTGGCCCGCAAATATCATCCCGACTTAAATCCTAACGACGCTGAAGCGAATAAAAAATTCCAGGAAATAAACGAGGCTAATGAAGTATTGAGCGATGCCGAAAAACGCAAAAAATACGATAAATACGGCGAAAACTGGCAACATAGCGAAGCATATGAACAGCAAAACAGGCAGCAACAAAACAGGCAACGTGGTAATGGGGCGGGCGGTTTCGAAGGATTTGGAGGTGGTTTTGGCGGCGGCGAAGATTTTTCCGATTTCTTCCAATCGATGTTTGGTGGCGCCGGAGGTGCGGGTGGCGGGCGCCGCACGGGTTACCGCGGACAGGATTTGAATGCCGAATTTCAATTGAACCTGCAGGACACTCTGCAAACACATAAGCAAACGCTTACCGTTAACGGAAAAAACATACGAATTACAATCCCGGCTGGAATTGAAAATGGCCAAACCATTAAAATTGCCGGCCATGGGGGCGCTGGCGTAAATGGAGGCCCTGCCGGCGATCTGTTTATTAAATTTAATATCCCGGCGGATGCCCGTTTTAAACGTGATGGCGCTAACCTTTATAATACTATTGATCTTGATTTATATACGGCTGTATTAGGTGGCGAGATTATGGCCGAAACACCAACCGGAAAAGTAAAAGTTAAAGTAAAGCCCGAAACTCAAAATGGCGCCAAGGTAAAGTTGAAAGGCAAGGGTATGCCGGTTTATAAAAAAGAGAATGAGTTTGGCGACTTATATCTTACCTATAACATAAAAATACCAACCAACCTTACCGATAAACAAAAGCAACTGTTTGAAGAACTGTCAAAATCCTGATTATTATGAAAACGGAGAATCTAATTACAGTCAATGAATTTTGTATCTACCATAACGTGGAGTTCACGTTTATAAATTCGTTGCAGCAAGCAGGGCTTGTTGATGTTAAAGAAGTTGACCAAACCATATTCATTCCCGAATCGGAATTAAAAAAGCTTCAGAAAATAGTTAGCTTACACGAGTTAGATATCAATATCGCCGGCATCGAGGCGATAACACATATGCTTGACAGGATTGAACAAATGCAGGAAAATATGCGCGGGCTGCGCAATAAGCTGAAGATGTATGAGGGAGAGTAAGTTGCCTACTCCATATACTTCAACATCATGCGTTCGCTTACAATATTGGCGTCATCAATTACAGACTCCGGGTAGCCCATTGATGCTAATATCGCGATACCATTTTTGCTTTTAAGCAGGCCTTCTTTTAATTTGTAATCGAATACAAGGGTTTTGCCCGATTTGGAGTCTTCAAACGAGTAAATGGCAAAATCTTCATCCAGCAGTTCGGCCAGTTCAAGGTCGTGGGTAGATACAAAAACAAAATTATCGTTGGCTGTGATATATGATAAAACCGATTTTGCGGCGGCGATACGTTCAATGGTATTTGTACCCCTGAATATTTCATCTATAATAACCAGGCTTTTAATTTCTTCGGCAGCACTGCTGCTATCAACAATATTTAATATGGCCAGCGCCTGTGCCTGGAAAAAACTTTGCTGCTCTTCAATACTATCGGTTATTTTAATACTGGTTTGTATTTTTAGGAATGGTGCTTTATAAGCCTTGGCGCAGCTGGTAAATATAGTTTGAGCCAGCAAAGTATTAACTGCTATTGCCTTAATGAATGTTGTTTTGCCCGACATGTTTGAGCCGGTTATCAATGCGCCCCTATCTGCCCGGGTATACAATGAATTAGGCACGCATTTATCTACCAAAGGATGGAATAGATCGGTAATTTCCATTTTTGCATCCTGGCTGATAAATTCGGGCTTATTGTAAAATGGCAAACCTTCCCTTACCGATTGAATGGCTATCAGTACATCAACTTCGGCAACAAAATTGTATACCTTTTCAATGTCTTCGCGGAATTTGCCGATGTGGTTTATTGAATTGGTATAAATATGTGGCTCGAGCAGAAAAAGCACTTTAAAAAGCTGAAATACTGCATACCCCGGAGAGCCAGAATCAACCACCAGATGACTTTCGAAATTCACAATACTTAAAGATCTTTTTAAACCGGCCAGGTTTAGGAGGCATTTTTTGATGTCGCTGGTATCGCCAATATCTGCATATCTAACTAACCAAACTGCCACTTTATGCATTATTAACAGTTGTGGTAGCGAATCTGAATATTCAGCTGTTTTTTTCTTGCTGGCAAAATGAAATATAGTGTTGTAACCCAACAGAACGCCCAATATGATCAGGCTGACTGGGTTAGGTATAACAATAAGTGACACAAGCGCTGCTAAAATTAAATACGGCACAATTTTAACATACAAAGCCATAACAGGGGCAAATAATGGCGTATGCGTTTTTAAAAACAAGTTGGGAATTTGATAGGCATTACTATGGCTGAGCTTTGAAAGCTCGAGTTCTAAAAATTCACGATTGGGTGCATCCGCATTGAGGGCTGTTACCTTGGCATCAAGTTTCGACAAATTATCAAGTGATGTTTCCGGAAAATGCAATTTCTTATATAATAGCTGCTTTCCGGGTTTTGAATTAGTTCTGTCTATATAGTTGAAAACATTTTTAAGGTCGAGGTCATCTGCGGTTACTGATGATATTTTGCCCGCGGCCGCATCCGCATCCAGGTAAATTTTTATCAAATCAAAATTGCGCCTCGAGTTTACCGGTTTTGCCCATTTGTTTTTGATTTTTTCCAGGTTTTTTTCTTTAGCCCGTAATTTTCCAAAGTAAGATACTATGTATGAAATTGTTAGTACAATAGACAAAATTAGTACCGTAAAAATGATATAATACATGCTTAAAAGAATATAAAAGATTTAAACCCGTGGTTTATTTTCCAGTCAATATAAATGTAAAAAAAGTTATTAACTAATAAATTTTTAAAGCGATGAAACTGATTAAAATTTCGATAATAACCCTGTCTATATTATTTTCATTTCAATTTGCCAAAGCTCAAAGTATCTCCATTGGCGCATCTTTTGGATATGGTTATCCTCATCACAGGGTTATCGTGGCCGACGATTATCGCCCTTACTACGCTGAACCCGTTTACTACGACCGCAGTGTTTATTACGAAAGACCAAGATACTACACTTCCCGAAGCTATTGCAGGCCGTACTATCACAGAACATATTACAGGTCATTTCATGGCCACCGCCGTTGGTAATAGGTAAATGATAATATGTCATAAAAGCCCATCCTGCATTACCGGATGGGCTTTTATTTTGAATGTTAAAACCATTTAATCCTCATGAATAGCTGCGTCGTTTGCCATTTCAATTATTACAGTATCAAGGCGGTCAAGTTCTACCATAATATATGCCAAAGCGGTGGCATCCCCCGGGTCATCTTTAAGCATGGCTGCAAGTCCCTTTAAATTGGCTATAGGGCTGCGCATAAAGTGAGATTGTTTCCAAGCCATTGTTTTTATGCTATTTATCTGATCATGAATTCGTTCATAAGCAGCCTTCAAGTCGCTTTCGGCATTCTTTCTCTCGGTAATGTCGTAAAGCGATATCATCAGCCCCAATATCAGGTCATTGCTGTCAATAATTGGCAATAGCCTTACGTAATACCACATCATATCACCGTTGGGCTGCTGGTAATCAATTTCATAGCTTACATGATGCCCGGTTAGCACCTGCCCAGCAAACCTTTCAAGCTGAGGAAACCGTTCAATGGGAAAGTAATCTGCCGGCAAATCAGCGCCATCCAGCCCGTGATTATATTGCGTTTTTGCAAATTTTGCAGCCATTGTGTTGTATGCCAGTACACGCAGGTTTTTATCAAACAACGCGTAAGCAGAATCGGTGGTGTTTAAAATTGTCTGCAAGTTGGCTTCTGATTTCCGCAGCAACTCTTCCGACTTAATTTTTTCGGTAATATCATTTGCCAATGACAGCCGTACCGGCCGGCCATTAAATACAATATCCTGGGTAATAATCTGAACATTAATTATCGATCCGTCTTTTTTCTTGTGTTTAAAAATACCCTGATCTCCGGAGTCGGAAGTGTTTTTATTAAAGCTATCAACCAATGCGCTCCAATCTTCTTCAATTCTAATATCCCGGGCATTCATCTGTAAAAACTCATTAATGGTATAGCCGTAATGTCGTGCCGCAGCTTTATTTGCTGCAATTATCGAAAGATCGTCTTTCGATATCATCCACATAGGCAATGGATTGCTATCAAACAATAATTTATATTTCAGTTCAGATTGGCGCAGTAGTTCCTCGGCTTCCTTCCTTTCTGTTATATCTATCATTGATCCGATAATGGTGGGCTCGCCATTAATTGTTACCATGTTACCATAAAACTCTACCCAGTTCAATGACCCATCCGCCCGTTGGCCAATTGCCTCGTAATCGATACTGTCAATCTCTCCTTCTAACCGGGCACGGATGTGCTCTAACGCGATGTCCCTATGTTGCTCGCTAACAACCATTGCTGCAGATGGGGCATTAATAAGCTCGTCCTGACTATAACCAAAAACCTGGGCAAAACGAGGGTTTACGTAGGTAAATTTAGCTTTCTGAATGATGTAAATGCCTACCATTGATTTTTCGGCCAGTGTTCTGAATTTCAACTCGGCAAGTCGTAATTCAGTTTCCATTGCTTTACGGGCGGTAATGTCACGCGCTATAACCAAAATACGGTCGTCTGAGAATTTCTTTACGTTTACTTCTACGTCGAAAATAGTACCGTCTTTCTTCAAAAAGCGGCGTTCTTTAATAGTAGCTTCTGTTAAGTCATCAGGGCGCAATATGATAGGGTCAATTTTCAGATGCTCGGGCTCAAGCAAGTTTATTAAATTGAGTTGCAAAAGCTCTTCGCGCGCGTACCCCGTCATTTTGCACATGCTGGCATTAACTTCGGTGAAATTATTGTCGAAATTAAGTACATATATGGCATCTGAAGCATGTTCAATAAGTAAGCGGTACCTGCGTTCGCTTTCACCCAGCTTATCTACAAGCGCCGTTAGTTCAACCGATCGTTCTGCTACCCTTTTTTCAAGCGAACTGTTAATTGAAATAACTTCATTTTCTGCGGTCGAACGTTTTTCATCGATTCGGTTAAGCCATATTGCAGTAACAGCAACTACGGTAAGGCAAATGCCAAGCATAATGAGCGTTAGCATATAAATACTAACTTCAAGTGTAACCAGGTGATTATACTGTGTTTTAAACCTCAGAAAACCTAAAACAATAAATATCAATTCTAACGGTAAAAACAACTTACGGGCCATTTGATTACCCACCCTGCTACCGGTAAACACATTAGTAAGCCCGTATTGAGGATGCAAAAGCGAAGCAGCTATTGAAATTCCAAAAAACAATAATGCTGTATGCACCGGCATCGAGCTCACATAACTGAAGTTATAGAAAAGAGATAAACCGTATACGTAACCGATAATAGCAACGGTTGAAATAAGGGTGACAGCATGGAGCATGTATTGCCCCGTCAACTGCATTTTTTTTCGCTTAGTAACAATAAGTAAAAAGGCAAAACCTAACAATAAAGTGCAAATGGAAGTATTGATGGTTGTATAACTATTATAAGTATAGTTGGCACCAGTTATGATATCAACACCATTAACAAAAAAATTATCGGTAAGTATATGAAACTGCAACAGATATTGGAGTAGCCCCAACAGGCCAATTAAGGCAACGATTATTGATAGAACAATAACAGCGCGGTTGATATATTTTTTTGGAGGTTGTTGGATGAATAAAGTAACTAAACCCAGCAAACTCAGGCAAAGTGCGGTGCTAAATTTTACCGCTACATATTGAGGTATGAGTGTTTTAAGTGCATCTATATTCAAAAGCCATCCGCACACAACCAGTACACCTGCCAATATGGTGAATAAGCTTACAAGGCTTATAAATTTGCTTTTTTGAGGTTGGTACATTTAAAATAAAATATTCTTGCAATCTATATAATTTACCAAAATATTATGCCTTTATGACGATATGGTTTGGGAAGTAAATTTATCCTGATAAAGTTATAATAAAATAAGCCCTTAGCTAATTTTAACAAACAATGGCTTCAGTGGGTAATAACCACTCTAATTAATCAACAAAAAAAATCAAAACCAGTTGATTAAACCAACAGCTACTCATTTTTTTGGGGTTAAAAAAGCACGAAGGGCCTGCTGGGTAAAATCAGATAATACCAATTCGCCGCTAATTGCTGCCCTATCGGCTAATAACGAATCCCAGTTGTTGGTTCCTTCCCATAATAATTGTTTAAGGGCAGTTAAGGCCGCGGGATTATATGACACAAGTTTGTTTACCAACTCCTCAACAGCAAAGTCGAGAGCGGCTATATCTTCATAAACTTCGTTATACAAGCCCTTTTCTTTTGCCCATTGCGCAGTTTGGAATTCAGTTGCCCGGATAGTCAGCTGCGAAAACGCGGGTAAGCCAATTTTACGCACCACCGCCGGCGAAATTACAAATGGTCCTATCCCTATCGCCAGCTCACTTAGCTTTATTGCAGCAAATTGAGTAGCCAGGCAATAATCGGCAACCGCGGCAAGGCCTACTCCGCCCCCAACGGCTTTCCCCTGCACACGTGCAATAATTATTTTAGTGGATTTGCGGCATGCATTTATCACATCGGCAAAGCCCGAAAAAAATTTACTTCCCTGTTCCTTATCTTTTATCTGCATCAATTCGTCAAAGCTGGCGCCGGCACAAAATGTACGATCGCCCCCGCTTTTTAACACAATAATTTTTACAACATCATCGGCGCCTGCTTCCTGAATGCTTTTAGCAAGTTTTTGCAGTAAATGAGATGGAAGAGAATTTTGAGATGGATGATAGAAACTAATGGTAGCCGTACCATTGGTGCTTGTTATGCTTGATACATTTCCGTTATCGATGGCCGACATGTTTATGGGTATATAAATTGGTTTGTTAACCAAACCAACGCACGTCCAATATCAGAAGTATTTTAGTTAACTGCAATTTTAGCCTAAAATAATTAAGCGCAAACTGACTCGTCCTGAAATAACTATACACTAAAAGAAAGTGTATGAAAGAAGAATCGGAACAAAAAGCGAGTCAGATTCGCCTTACTACTCGATGTCACTTTGAAAGCAGCCTACGGGATGAGATCATAAAATCGATAGAATCAGGGACCCCGCGGAGCGTGATAACCTATCAGTATGGCATGTCGCGGGCATCTCTGAGTAAATGGATGCGCGACCACGGCTCGAAAGAGTACCAGGAAAAACAGCGGGGATATCATTTAAGCGACATAGAAAAAAGATCCGTTGTCCRCCAGGTTGAGCAAGGCATTCTGAAACCTTATGCAGCGAGGAAGTCATACGGACTAAGTGGAGAAACGCTAAATAAATGGCTTAAGGCCTCGTTGAAAGAAAATGCGGAACTTGCGGTCCATGATCCGTTTGAGATGAAGGATAAAGTTGAAGTGCAGTCTGGTGTGCCGGACCCGGAAAAGGAAGCTTTAAAAAAGGCTTTGGAATATGCACAGCTAAAGATCAGTGCCTTAAATACCCTTATTGATGTAGCGGAGGATCAGTTTAAGATCAAGATAAGAAAAAAAGCTGGGGCCAGGCAGTCATGATAATGAAGCAGGACTACGCCCATTTAAGCTGGGAGTTTCTATGCGGACTGTTTGGCAAAACCCGCCATGCGCACTATGATCACTTATGGAGAAACCAAGATGACTCTATCAAGGAGGAAATTATCCTGCAGCTTGTTCATGAAATAAGGAAGCCTTTACCCCGGTTAGGGACAAGAAAGATGCTTTATCTGCTTAAGCCGCAACTGGCTTCTCATCATATAGAAATCGGCAGGGACTACCTGTTTGACTTGCTTGACGCTCATAAGCTGCTGATCAGGCAGCGTAAACGAAAAGCAATCACCACCGATTCCCGGCACTGGATGCATAAGTACGCCAACCTGGTAAAGGAAATGCATATTATACGGCCGGAGGAACTTTGGGTARGCGATATAACTTACATTCGGGTGCAAAACCAATGGGGCTACCTGTCACTGATAACAGATGCATTTTCACGTAAGATCATGGGTTATTGTTTCCGCCTGGATATGCTGGCGCTGGGGCCTATAGCGGCCTTACAGATGGCCCTGGATGTCCGCAGTTACAGCGGGCAAACCCTTACCCATCATTCTGACAGAGGGTCTCAGTACTGCTCTAAGGATTATGTGGAATTGCTTGGGAGCGAAACTATTTCCATCAGTATGACTGAACGGGGTGACCCGTATGAGAATGCACTGGCCGAACGAATGAATGGCATCATCAAGGGGGAATTCAACCTGTACATCAGCCCGGTTAACTTTGAGCAGACTTATAAAAAGATCGATGGCAGTATTAAGGCATACAACGAATTGAGGCCCCATGGAAGCTGTGACTACCTGACGCCTTGCCAGGCGCATGAACAAGGTGATGTACTGAAAAAACGCTGGAAGGAATACCCGGGCAAATGGGAGAAGGAAAAGCCGCTGGCCATTCCCGCCTGACAGATGAGTTATCAACAAAAAGAGGAGGTTCAGCAAAAAGAAAAAAAGAAGCAAAAAAAGAAAAACGTGTTGAAATATGGAAAACTGAAGGAGTTTCCCACATTCCAACACGACAAACAAACAACAAGTTATTTAACTTTATCTTTAAAAAAAGAACCTGTATAGTGTTTACAGGATTAACTCACAAATCTGTATAGCTATTTCAGGACGGGTCAAACGCATCAAATTGGGTTAACATAACTTAACACATTTCGGATAAAAAATTTATAAGTATTTAATAATCAATATTTTATATTTTATCATGGTTAACACTAAACTGATCGCGCAATTTAGTCGCATCCAAATATTTGTGCCTGTTGTTGGCCAATAAAGGTTCCTTTGGTACCTCGATCATTTAACCACGATCTGCCAATAAAAGCAAGGTATCGTTTGATACTTATATCTTCCCGACGCCATAAGTTCATTCCATTAGCTATTTAGCTGCGTTTGTTCTGCTATAATTGGCAACTCAAAATAAAAGGTTGCGCCTTTGGCCAATTCGCTCTCTACCCCAATTTTACCATTATGATTATTTATAATTTCGGTGCTGATATAAAGCCCCATACCCAGGCCGCTAGCCATGAATTTTTGATCTTCAACCCGGTAAAAACGTTCAAATATACGCTCAATCTGCCCGGCAGATAACCCGATTCCAAAATCGGTAACAGATAGGCGTACTACGCTTTCATTGATTTCGGTTTTAATGATTATTTTTTTGTTTACCTGCGAGTATTTTACAGCGTTATTTATAAAATTCATAACTACTTGTTCCAACCTTTCAGCATTTCCGATAATTTTAAACGGGGCGGTAGCCTGGTTTTCAAATTCATGCTGGGGATACATGTGCTCCGCGTTCTCCAGCGATGTTAAAACCAAATCGCGAAGGTTAACTTCTTCGATAGCGTATTCAAGCCTGCCCGCGTGTATTTTGCTTACGTCGAGTAAATCATTTACCAGGCGTTGTAGTTTATTTACAGCAACCCCAGCTTTTTCAATATATTGTTTAACAACCGGCGGCACATGTTCCTTGTTATAACCACTGATGAGCTGAATGTAGCCTTTTAAGCTGGTTAATGGTGTTTTAAGTTCATGACTGGCCACACCTATAAATTCATCTTTACGCTCCATTTCCTGTTTCTGATCTTCAATATCAGTAGCGGTGCCTACCCAAAAAATAATTTCGCCGTTATCACCTTTCAACGGCATGGCCCGGTTTAAATGCCAGCGGTATTTTCCGTCCCAGCGCAGGTAACGGTTTTCCACTTCAAAAATATCTCCGGTTTTCAATGAGTGTATGTATTTATCTATGGTTACCGCCAGGTCATCCGGATGGACTACGCGCCGCCAGCCCCAACCTGCGGTTTCGCTAAAACGTAAGCCGGTATAATTATACCATTGCTGGTTAAAAAAATCAATTTCACCGTCGGGCAGGTTTGTCCAGCTCATCTGCGGAATATTATCGCTTAGCAGCTTAAAATGCTCCCTGCTTATCAGGAGGTCTTTCGTACGCTCTTTTACCGTGTCCTCAAGTTCGTTATTCAGCTTTTTAGTTTCTGCCTGCGCCGCAACAAGCTGGTCATTTTTTACTTTAAGTTCCCATTCGGCTTCTTTTTGCATTGTTAAATCGGTAAGTATCAAACTAAGCGATAAACCTTCGTCAAGACTGAGGGTTGTGCATGACAACAAACAAGGTGTTAAATGGCCCTTTTTATCTACCAACAAAATCTCCCCTTTGCAATCTTCTTCCCAGCCATTATTAATCATGTAATTAAATCTTTCTGTAGAAATTTCGGGTATAAAAGTTTCAAACCTTAATCCTATTACCCGCTCTAAAGGCATATTCATCATGGTTGCAAAACGCGAATTGCTATACAGAATTATACCTTCCGTATTTAGGGTGACGGCCCCCTCGTTCATTTTTTCAATAAAAACACGGTAGGTCTGGTCGGCTGTTTTAAGTGTATATAATTGATGCCCGGTATTGTCTTTAACAATAAGTGCATCAACCTGGCCATTCCGTATAGCATCAATAGTATCGTTTGCTTCGTCTAATTTAAACTGAAGCTCCCGAAATCCTTGTACTAGCTCGTCGTATGTTAATTTAGCATGATTCATATTAATAATCAGTATATAAACCAAGCCCACGAAGTACCTTTGCGACATTGCTCATATCGCCTATTAACCGGCGCTCGGTCCCCGGCGCTTTTTTAATTAGCAGCGGCAGGGCAATAATCTGTTCACTTTCGGCAATTAAAGGTTGTTGGTAAACATCTATAATTTCCAATTCATAATTACCGGTTAAATACTGTTCGCAAATACCCTTTAAATTGGATATGGCACGCGTTGAATTTGGCGAGGCTCCGGCTACAAACAAGCGTAACTGAAAAACACTCCCGTCATCAAAATTTAAATTCTGGGCCAAAGGTGGCAGTTGATCTTGTTCAGACATTATATTTTCTTTAGCGTGGCCTGATATTTAAACCCACCAGCACTTTTTCTTCGTTGGATAAATCGCCAATTATTTTCCTGATAGGCTCAGGCACCTTTCTTACCAGGGTGGGTATTGCAAATATTTGGTCACCCTCTGCAAGTTGGGGTTGCACCAATAAATCTATTACCTCGATGGTATACTGGCCTTTTAAATATTCTTCGCAATATTTTTTAAGGTTGGCAAGCGCGGCAACAGATTTGGCTGTTTTACCGGCAACGTACAACCTCAATTCATATTTTACTGTTTCGTCTTCCATTTCATTTAACTTTTATTTTTATCAGCCCCAGTTGTACCCCTGCGCATCCTTGTAATCTCATCCCGGTTCTTTTCTATTATCTGTTGTTTTAATTCTTCTTCTAAATAAATTTTATTCAGCTCATCTTCAACGGATTCAAATTCTGCTTTTAGGTTGGTTATTTTTGATTCCAGCATCATTCGTTTACGCATAATCTCTTTGTCTTTACGCGATACGGCAAAGTCCCGTAGCGCAAGCCCGGTTTTTTCTTTTAGTTTCTCAGCCTCACGCGCCGATCCGGTAAGTACGCCCTCGGGCCCAAGATATACGTCAACCAGGTCTAGTCCGTTGTCTGTAATAACAAACTCACGCACCTGGTTACTATGTTTCATACCGCGCGATTTCATGATATACATACCCCTGTTCCGTTCACCGTTGTACTCGATATCCCGCACCAATAGCCAGGCATCAACAAGCGATGATACACCCTCGTCGGTTTGGTCGCTGATAATTGTATTAAGGGTTAACGCCGTAAACATTACTGTAATTTGTTCTTCCTGCAAAAAATCTATCAGCCTTATGAGCATTGATTTTACCTCGCTTACAGAACCAACAGTGATAAGGTTGGTTATGGGATCGAGCACAACCGCGGCAGGTTTAAATTTTTTTATAAGTTTATAAATAGCCACAAGGTGCATTTCAAGGCCATATAAAGTGGGCCTGGACGCATAAAATTGCAGCAAGTTATTGTCAATGTGTTTTTGCATATCCACATTGATAGATTTCATGTTCCTGATAATCTGTTTTGGCGACTCCTCGAAAGCAAAGTACAGGCATCTGTTGCCGCCATTACAGGTTTCATTGGCAAAGTATGCCGCTATACTGGTTTTTCCGGTTCCTGCTGTGCCCGAAACTAAAACGCTGCTCCCCTTAAAAAAACCGTGCCCGCCAAGCATACTATCAAGTGCCGGAATACCCGAAGACACCCTACTCGAGGACACATCTTTTCCAAGTTTTAAAGACGTAACCGGCAATACAGAAATACCGTCCTCGTCGATTAAAAAAGGATATTCATTAGTTCCATGTTGCGAACCGCGATATTTTATCACCCGTAACCTCCGGGTAGAAATTTGGTTGATAACGCGATGGTCAAGCAGGATAACGCAGTCAGAAACATACTCTTCCAGGCCCTGACGGGTTAAAGATGGTCCTTCACCTTTTTCGCCGGTTATTATGGCTGTAACACCTTTATCTTTTAAAAAGTTAAATAGCCGGCGCAGTTCTGCCCGAAGGATAGTTTGATCCGTTAGGCCCGAAAATAAATTCTCAAGTGTATCTAACACTACCCTTTTTGCCCCAATTGAATCAATGGAGTAACCCAGCCTAATGAACAGGCCTTCCAGGTCATATTCGCCGGTTTCCTCAATCTCGCTGCGGTCAATGTGAACATGATCAATCTTTACCATATTATCGGTTTGCAGCTTTATCAGATCAAAACCTAATGAAGCTACATTCATTGCCAATTCTTCGGCCTTCTCCTCAAATGCCATAAAAATACCTGGTTCATTAAACTCCGTTGCGCCGCGAACGATAAACTCAAGCGACATTAAAGTCTTACCGCAGCCAGCTTCGCCGCATATTAAGGTAGGCCTGCCCTGGGGCAGCCCACCACCGGTTATTTCATCTAAACCCGTTATGCCCGTTTGACTTTTAGGTAACGAGGGGAAATTTGGCTTTTCTTCTTTTTTTTCTTTACTCATTGTGAACAGCGTTTTATTTTATACGTGCTATCAACGTACCTGCATCTGCAATTTAATTGGTTAATAATGCAATACAGGCCCACTTTGTTTTATCATGAGAAATTTATTTATTGGTTTGTAGCTGTTTTTTTACGTGGAAGATAAGGCAACGACCTTGCTTAGCTATAATACTTTATGGCCATTACCGTGATAATTAATCGTTTTATAAAATAAAGAATCCCGCCGCTGAAAATAACTATCTTAAAGATGTTATTCAACAGCCCGAATCGGCGATTTATTAAAACATAAGGCTGGGTATTTAGTTTATTACCATGTAAATTAAAGGAGTATATTTATACACTTTCCCAGGTAAATGACCAACGCTACAGAACAAAGTTTTCTAAACAACGAAAATATCTTTCGTATCCTCATAGAAGAGTCGCCGAGCCCGGTTGGTTTATATATAGGGCAAGATATGTTGATAAAAATTGCCAACAAATCCATCATCAAAATATTTGCAAAAGGCGATGACGTTGTTGGCAAACGTTATTTTGAATTGTTGCCCGAACTAAAAACACAACCGGTTTTTGATATCCTGAACAACGTTTACCATACAGGGGTAGCTTACGAGGCCACAGAAGCACGCGTTGACATAGTTGTAAATGGAAACCTTGAAACGTTTTACTTTAACTTTGTATTTACGCCAATAAAGAATAGCGAGGGCCAGGTTTGGGGAGTTTTAAATACAGCCGCAGATGTTACCGAGCTGGTATTAACCCGGTTAAAATTAAAAGAAAGCGAAGAACGTAAACAATTTACCTTACATGCTGCCGAAATAGGCACCTGGGATCTTTATCCACCCCAAAGAGTTGTGATTTGGGATGATCGCTGCAAAGAATTGTGCGGCTTTTCGGCTGGCGAGGAAGTAACGTACAACGATATTTTCAGGCACATTCATCCCGAAGATGAGTTTCGGGTTAGGGAAGCTGTCCAGAATGCATATAATCCACTGTCGGATGGAAATTATGATATAACATTCAGAACAATTAACCGGGATGGCAGCCTGAAACATTGGATTCAATGTAAGGGCAAGGCGTATTTCGGGCTTGATAATGAGCTTTGGCGTTTTGCCGGCATCATAAGGGACGCTACCCGCGAACAACTGGATAGGCAGGAGCAACAAAAGTTAATAGCCCTGGTTGAAAACACCGCCGATGCTATTGTACTCAGCGGCATCGCTACCGATGTTACTTACGTGAATAAGGCAGGCGTAAATTTATTGGGCATAAATGATGCTGCCGAAGCATTAATATCCGGTCTTGATTATTTTTATGAAGATGACAGGCAAATCGCGGCTGATAAAATGTTACCCGCTATACTGGAAAATGGCAAATGGAGTGGTGAAATAAGATACAGGCATTTTAAAACAGGCGAACCGATACCGGTATATCTCAATTCGTTCCGAATAAATGATAGTTTTTCTGATAACCCTATTGGCCTGGCAACTGTAGCCCGCGACTTGAGGCCCGAAAAAAACGCCCATAATGAACAGTATAAATTATTAACACTGATTGACCACAGTTCGGATTTTGTAAGCCTATCCGACCTGGATGGCAACGTGAGTTATGTTAATGCGGCGGGGAGGATAATGTTAGGTATAAAAAGCCAGCAGGACCTGGAGCGGCACAACAGCGAGTATTTAACGAAAGCCGAGTTGGTTAAACTGGTTAATAAAGTGAACAAGGGCTTGATGAAAGATGGCAAATGGTCGGGCGAGATCAGTTTTAAACATTTTGAAACGGACGAGGCAATCCCTGTATATGGAACAACAATGCTGGTTTATGATTCGGTTACCGGTAAACCGCAGGGCCGCGCTACCATAGCACGTGATATGCGCCGCGAAATTGCCGACAGGCAAGAACTAAACGAGCAGATTAAGCAGTTTGAGTTTGTTACCGATTTTATGCCCGTACAATTATGGACAGCCACTACAGATGGTAATATTGATTACGTAAACCAGCGTACAACAGATTATTTTGGAACAGGCCAGGAACAGATAATCGGCACATCGTGGCTAAACCTGGTGCATCCCGAAGATACGGATGGATGTGTTGCCGCCTGGACATCGTCCATTAAAACCGGAAATATATACCAATATGAGTTTAGGCTGCTCGATAAAAACCGGGTTTATAAATGGCACCTTGCCCAGGCCTTGCCTTTTGTTAACGACGGGAAAATTGTTAAATGGTTTGGTACTAATACCGATATAGATGAGCAAAAGCAGCTTCAACGTCAAAAAGACGATTTTTTAGGTATCGCAAGTCATGAGTTGAAAACGCCGGTAACCAGTATAAAAGCTTACGCGCAGGTGCTGGGGGCAATGCTTACCCGGGAGGGTGAAACCAAAAAGGCCGAAATGGTAGCAAGAATGGATGCCCAGGTAAACCGGCTTACCAATTTAATAGGCGATTTGTTGGATGTTACCAAAATAAACTCGGGCAGGCTACAATTTAACAAGGTATGGTTTGATTTTAACCAGGCGGTTAAAGAAACGATGGATGATTTGCAGCACACCACAAAAAAACATAAGCTGGTGGCCGATTTTACCGAAACAGGCCAGATTTACTCGGATAAAGACCGCATAAGCCAGGTAATCACCAACCTGATAACCAATGCAATAAAGTACTCGCCGCATACCGATCAGATAATTGTAAGCACCCGGCTGAAAAATAACGAAGCTATTGCTTGTGTGCAGGATTTTGGCATAGGCATTCCCGATGATAAAAAAGACAGGGTATTTGAACAATTTTACAGAGTTAGCGGCGACAAGCAGCATACCTTCCCTGGTTTGGGATTAGGATTATACATCTCGTCAGAAATAATTAAGCGCGAAGGCGGCAGGATGTGGGTAAACAGTGTCGAGGGCAAAGGATCTACCTTTTGCTTTGCTTTACCGGTTGATGGGAACGAGCAATAAATTTCCATTTTGACTAACAAAAGGTTTTGACATTTAACACGAACTGCCTGACACAAAAACTGAAACATTAACTCTCATATAATGTTGTGTTTATATAATATATATAAGTCATGGGAGTATTACAGCATATCCAACACCAGATCTCGGCACTTAATGATCTGATCAAAATAAATAACGACCGCATCGCCGGTTATCAAAAAGCATCGGATGATTCGACAGACAATGACCTGGTTTTACTGTTCAACGAATATGTTGATCAAAGTAAAAACAATGTAAGCGAGTTAAAAGAATATATACTATTTCTAGGAGGCCAGCCAACTGATGGCACTACGCTATCGGGTAAATTTTATCATACCTGGATTAACTTGAAAGCCGTGCTTATCAATAAAGACAGGCAGGGTATATTGGCGGACTGCGAATATGGCGAAGATGTGATCATCAAGGCATACAGAAAAGCACAGGACGATAAAGAGCTTATTTGGGAAGACGATAAAGTAGTAAACCTTTTAGCATGGCAGTTGGAGGGTTTTAAAACATCGCACGAAACTGTTAAGGCATTACGTGAAGCTGTAAACATTTAACTGTTTTACTATGAATAGCTCCGATCATTCCTTCTTTGATGAGTATAAACCATTACACGTGCCTCACGAATATTCGACTTCGGCATGCGTGCAAAATAACGTTGTGTTTGCACTTGCCCAGTTAGGAGAAGCAACGGCGGATGAAGTTGCCGTAAAACTAAGCCTGCTTGAACCAGGCACCCACCCCGGTACTCACCAAAAAAATGCCGACGATATACTTAATTACCTTTTTGATAAAGGATTGATAAAAGCAAACAATGTTGGTGGCCAATTAGCCTTTAATTTAAGCAAGATCAGGGAAGCTAACTCCGGCAAAGCCGATAGTCTTTTTAAGGATTAACCGGAGTTATTGGCTTAGCCGAGATGATGCTATCTACAACAAATACGCTAACACCCCTCCATGGCAGGGTATGGAGATATTCTTTATAATGCAGCTCCAGGTACGATCCGGCATTGTTGTTTAGTTGTTGCGCTACCTTTTCATCTGTTACCGAAAACATAAATTCGTTTGAAGCTATACTTCCCTGCGCTTGCGTACGTATACCGTTTTGTATCAGCCTGCCTTCATAGGTTTTGAAAACATATCCTTTTTTTACAAAATAATTCATGGTACCCGCTTTGGCACCTTCTCCAAAAACAAAATAAAAACGATAGTAAAAAAAACCTGCAAACAGTAACAATACAATTAATAAAAGAATTACCCTGGTTTTGATCTTCATGGATGGTGTTTTAAATTATTTAAAGCTACAAAAAGTTGAGATGCAGCGTACTATAAATCAAATAAAAATGGCCTTTGGCTCGCGGTTATTTCCTAAAGGTTAAATAAAAAATTTATTATTAATAATTACCCATATTGAGTTTAAACTCTAACTTTATCTGACTTTATCTAAAATTAATAAAAATGCCCGCCGAACTATCGCCTGTTTTGCCAGATGAGATTTTCAAAATCATATTCGAAAAATCGCCGGGCTCGCTGTTGGTAAAGGCCGATGCACCGCATTTTACAATTATGGCTGCTAACGAAGCCTATCTGACCATAACAAACGCCACCCGCGAACTAATTATTGGCAAAAGTTTTTTCCGGGTATTTCCAGACGATGATGATGACCCCGAAGATGAAACCGGTGCCCGTAAAACATTTGCCAAAGTAATACAAACAGGTCAAAAAATTGATATCCCAAGCTATCGTTACGATACCCGCGACCCGGAAACCGGGGATTACCGGGCAAGGTATTGGTCATGCAGCAATGTGCCATTTAATGGCCCCGATGGTAAGGTTGCTTATATTTTAAATACTATTGCCGAAATAACGGGCGAAGTAAACGCCAAAGAAGCTGCTATAGAAAGCGAAAACCGGTTGCGGCTTGCCGCCGAGGCTACGGGCTTTGCAACTTTTGATTGGGATTTTAAAGACGAAATAAGGTTGTGTTCGCCACAGTTAGCCGAATTATTCGGTCATCCGGCAGGCAGCAGGTTATCATCAATAGAAGCGTTTCAAAAGCAGGTGCTGCCCGAAGATAAACAGGTAATAACTAACGCCTTTAATGAAGCCCTAAAAACCGGCATTTATGCGTATGATATAAGAGTGATTTGGCCCGATAGCAGCATCCACTGGTTAAGCATCAAAGGTAAACTAGTTACCGGAGAGCGGCAAAAACCTGTTAGAATGCTGGGTACCGTTATTGATATAAGCGAAGTAAAGCGAGATGAGATAAGAAAAAATGATTTTATAGCCATGGCCAGCCATGAGTTAAAAACGCCATTGACTTCTATTAAATCATACATCCAGGTACTTTCAAAAAAATTAGCTGCAAATAATGATGCTTTTGTTGATAATGCTTTAAGTAAAGCCAATAACCAGGTTAATAAAATGACCGATTTGATTCATGGTTTTCTTGATCTTTCAAAGCTGGAATCGGGCAAGCTGCAGCTTAAACCGGAATTGTTTGATATGAACAAGCTTTTAGGCGATTGCATTGCCGAGTTGTTGCTGTCAACCTACAGTCATACCATAATTTTCAATGATTCAAATATTTTAACCGTCACCGGAGATAAAGAAAAACTTGGCCAGGTTATTGGTAATTTTTTAAGCAATGCTGTAAAATATTCGGCCAAGGGAACCAAGATTATGGTTAACAGTACCATCACCGATGGTTTTGTAATTGTAGCGGTTACTGACGAAGGAGTAGGCATCAAATTAAAAGATCATAAGAAGGTGTTTCATCGTTTTTACCGGGTTGATAACGAAAAAATAAAAAATGTCTCCGGCTTCGGCATAGGTCTTTACCTGTCAGCCGAGATTGTTCAAAGCCATAAAGGTAAAATTTGGGTTGAAAGCACCGAAGGGGTGGGTTCCACGTTTTATTTTAGTATCCCATTTTAATGGCCAGTGTTTACCGGCGTTAATTTTACCTTTTTATAGGACGATAGCATGAATTGCACCAGGTCGGTCATATTTACCGGTGGCTGATTGGTGGTCACGCTCAGTTTCTTTTTGTCGTTTTCAAAATCAATTTCAAAATAATAGTTAGGTGCATCAACTACCTGGTCTTGTTGCTGCCAGCCGTACATTTTTTTGAGTTCGCTATGCTTAAGCCAATAATTTAAGGTATCAAGCTGAGGCCTGGATAATTTTGCTGTAAACTCGCCTTTATAAGGATCGGCATACTCCCCTCCTCTTAAATGATAATCGCCATTTGGCGAAATTGTGATTTCAAGCTGTGGGCAATCTCCGTGACAGGTTGACGATAAAAAGCGTATGGCAGAGAATTTAACATCTTTATCATAACTGTTTTTAAAATTGGTAAACTCATAAGTGCCCGGACCAGCCAGCTTAACTGCGTTCGAGTCGATAGCTTTGATATAAAGCCGGCTTTGCGTCAGGTTCCTTATCAAAAATTTAAAATTGGTTTTGTGTTTAACCCTAAAGTTATCAGCGCTTGACGTATAAACATCAGTCATGATCAAAGTATCTTTTACAATGGCGTAATGACTTTTGAATTTATCGCTTCCAACAAAATTAAAGTTGACACGGCCTTTCTGAAAATAGAGATGCCCCAGGTCTTTATTAATCCAACGGATAGAATCCAGTTGTACTTTTTGAGCGTGCAACCCGCCAAAAACAATAACAAATGCAAATAACAAAAAGCCGCGCTTTATCATTTAGTATACTTATGAAATGCAGATTTGCTTTACAAACCCATATAATAGGATGTTAACGACGGAAAATCATTAAACTTGTGTTCGTAGTCATTAGTTTTTCCAAATCCGTAGCTCACAAATATAAAAGGTATACCTGCCAGGCGTGTCTGCTCCGCGTCACCTTGTGTATCGCCCACATATACTGGCGCTTTAAGCCCATGTTTTTCAATCAGCAAATGCATATTATAGTTCTTGGGCATGTTGTTTTCGCCATAAGCTATATAATCGGTAACATAATCGCCAATGTTTGCCCATGCTATAAATAGCGGTATAATGCCGACAGCGCAATTACTCAGCACAAAAACTTTATATTTTGTTGCCAATAATTTCAGCCCATCTATAACGCCTTCGTACATATTGCCACCACTTTGTGGTAATATCTGCCTCCTGGTTTCATTTACATCCATGTAAATTCCCTGGGCTATATTATCTTCAAAATCAGGCAATATGGCCTTGGTTAGCTTACTTCCCTCCATTCCGATAAGCCCCAGCAGTTCGGTACGGTTTATTACTCTATCTATAGCAAGTTTTTCAAAAGTTAAATTCCATGATGTGGTGTAAGTGTCAACGGCATCCCAAAGGGTTCCGTCCATATCAAAAATGAGGCTATCAG
Source organism: Mucilaginibacter sp. P4_C11 (assembly GCF_056402115.1). Classification (NCBI taxonomy): domain Bacteria; kingdom Pseudomonadati; phylum Bacteroidota; class Sphingobacteriia; order Sphingobacteriales; family Sphingobacteriaceae; genus Mucilaginibacter; species Mucilaginibacter sp. P4_C11. Next base: position 58,681 of record NZ_JBFUIA010000030.1, read on the forward strand.
GCTTCTGCATATATAATTTTCAAGGGTTTTTGCTAAGATGTAAAATTAAGCTTAGGTATGAAAACGAAGTTCATACTTTCTTCATTATTAATCCTCACTTTTGAAATGTGATAAGGTTAATGTGGGCCAGCTTAGCAGGAGGTTGGTTCCATAGAGGTCTCCGCCGTAATACGCGGGGACTTTTTTATTTTATGCCAAATCTGCTCTATAGCGCCGTGCGGCACTTCCAAATGTAGTTTCGTGAATACCAATTAATCGATAGTTATACCATCACCTACCCTATAAATTTCGTGAAATTTGATACCAAGTTTATCAAAATGTTTTGCATATGCGTCATAGCGTTGTTTTATGAAAAACTCTTTAGCATAACCATCATGAACCGGCAATATTTGTTTTGGCTGTAGTTTATCAGCAAAACCCGAAATTCGTACTTCATTGGCAAAAGGTGCCATGGTTACCATAAGCAGCAACTCAATTCCTTTATATTCCAAAAGCTTATCTTCCATGGAGTCAACAGGGTGCAGTACTTTGTCGTTAATGATAAACCCGGTCATCTGGGGCAAGGGATTGTCCATAATTAACTCGTGCGTAACCGGGATAGCTTTTAAAATAAAGGGGCCAAAGTTTTGAGTGCCTTCTTCAAACATGGTGTAAACTATACCGGCTTTATCCAGCTCCCGCCCTACCTGGCTGTTGGTAATCACTATGGCGCCGCTCAAATCCAGGATACTCCTTAATATTTCCAGGTCGTAATGATCGGGGTGGATATGCGTTATCACAATGGCTTTTACATCCGCAAACATTTGTGTGGTAACATCGCCCTCGGCAAACGAGAATTTACCTGGATCAAATAATATCTTATAATCATCCAATTCAAATACAAGGCAGGAATGGAGGTATTTAGAAATCTTCATACACAATTAACACGATTTAAGGATTTAACAAGATTTACAGGATTAGCTTCAATAAAGTATACACCCAACAGGCACAATAAGTTTAATAATTTTTACACAAGTAAAAGCACTATATTAAAGGTGCCTTTTTTTTAAAATCCTGTTAAATCATTAAATGGTGTTCAAATCCCGAAATTGTGTTTATAGCAACTCTGTGGCCAAATTCGCCAATTCGCTCCGCTCCCCTTTTTGCAAGGTGATGTGCGCGTAAAGCGGGTGCCCTTTAGCTTTATCAATCAGATACGATAAGCCATTACTCTCGGCATCAAGGTAAGGTGTATCAATCTGGTAAATATCGCCTGTAAAAACAAACTTGCTGTTTTCGCCTGCGCGGGATATGATGGTTTTTACCTCGTGCGGGGTAAGGTTTTGGGCTTCGTCGACAATAAAGAAGATTTTACTTAGCGTACGGCCGCGGATAAAAGCCAACGGCGCAATGGATATTTTATCGTTGCTTACCAACTCATCTATTTTAGCCTGCATTTTATCGTCGTCGGCAAACTGATCTTTGATGAATTTAAGGTTGTCCCAAATGGGGGCCATGTAAGGGTCAATCTTGGATTTGATATCTCCCGGTAAAAAACCAATATCTTTATTGCTTAGCGGTACTATAGGGCGGGTAACAAAAATTTGGCGGTAATATTTACGCTGCTCCAGTGCACTGGCCAGCGCCAGCAAGGTTTTGCCGGTGCCTGCATTACCCTGTATAGTTACCAGTTTAATATCGGGATGTAGCAAAGCATGTATAGCAAAAGCCTGCTCAATGTTGCGGGGCGATATATTAAATACAGGTTGCTCAGTAACTTTTTCCAGTTGTTGCGTTGCTGCATTATAAAAACCAGATACATCGCTTTTTTTTCCTTTTAATATATAAAAGTGATTGTTGGTATACTGTGGTACACTTAGGCTTTCGGCGGGCAGGTTTTCCTGCTTGTTGAACTGGGAAATTAGTTTTTCGGTAACCTTATCTACATCCGTTTTGCCGGTGTACAGCTCGGCAAGGTTTTTTATTTTACCGGTTTCGTAGTCTTCAGCATGCAGGTTAAGCGATTTGGCTTTAAGCCTGAGGCAGATATCTTTTGATACCAGCACCACTTTTTTTGCGGGGTATTCTTCCTGTAGACCTAAGGCAACGTTCAATATGCGATGGTCTATTTTGTCCGATCCAAAAACTTCTTCCGCATCGGCAGCCGTGGTTTTCACATCCATGGCAACTTTAAAACTGCCTTTACTTTTCCCGTTTAGCGGAATCCAATCGTTTACCAGGTTGTTTTTCGACAGGTCATCCATCAGGCGGATGAAACTCCGGGCCTCAAAGTTTCGGGTATCGTTGCCGTTCTTTTTATTATCCAGCTCTTCCAATACCTGTATGGGTATGGCAACATCATGCTCCTGGAAATTTTGAAAGGCGTTGTGATCATACAGGATCACGGAGGTATCTAAAACGAATATCTTCTTCTGGTTACGCTGGCCGTCCTTATTCATATCCCACTAAATTAGGTTTTTTAACCTTTGTTCAAAACGAAAAAACATTCTGAACATAAAAAAACCTTATAAAAGCGAAAACGGGAGCCTCCTCTTGCGATTTGAACTCCCGTTTCCAAACCCCTGTTCAACCGTAGTTTCCCAGTGGCATCAAGTTTTGTGTATCCTTAACCGATATGCCTTCGTCTGTCGTTCTCGCGAACTACCCACTACCGCAATATCCCCAGTTCTGTTTTGGCTCTCCGTAAAGCTCCGCATCGTTCCTGGTACCTACTTTAATCACAATCTTTTTTCAAAGACTTTCGTAATTTTCATTTTTTCATGTGACTCAGTGAACTTCTTTTGATCTTTAGCTCCTCCGAAGATTCGCCCGATTCAATTTTTGTTTTCCTGAAAGGCTGTCAAAGTACGTCGTTCTTGATGATTACAATATAAGGACTAAAAGGCACCTTTGTCAAGCAAAAAATAAATTTGTTATATACACGTTATTAACAAACATTGTTAATAACAAAATCATTATAAATAGCTTATTAATAATAATTTAAGTAATTAAATCCGATTTAGCCTTCAGGTTATCAACATAAACCTTATCAACAAAAATAGGCGAAAAGGCCTTTTTGCCACATTTGTAAAAAGCGTAAAATCATCAAAACGCTAAATTTTTTCAGTTAAATGCCGCCAATATCTTTTTGGAATATGTCTTAAATGGAGCTTTGTATTCTTCCTGGCTACAATATTTACGCTGGTAAAATAGCTCTTCCAAAGTTGCTGGTAAACCTGCTCATCTTGGGTAAAAACAGTTACTACATCGGTAGGTTTATTAACTTCCGAAAAATCAAGCGTCATATACTGGGTATCATGTAGATCATAATGAATGCCGTACCTGCGTTTAATATCATAAATGATCCATTTTTGATCGGTATACCGGTTTTTAAAATGCCTGATAAGTAAGGGAAGTACATTAAAGTCCGGCTCAACGGCAGCATAATAAATTTCGTCCTTAAGTTTCCGGAAACGGATAAACGCTTCCATCCTATGCTTTTCCCGCCTTACCATCTTCAAAATCTCTGATAGGCGCATCACGTATTTATTGCCGTAATCTTCTTCAACGTTTACATCAGTATCAAAAACATACCGGATAAAGCCAACAATGGCACCCTCTTCATTTTCCATTTCGGCCATATGGGCAATGTACAGGCGTTGAATACCCGCGGCCGAGAGTTTTTTTCTTAGCCCCTTCAGCACCCTGTTGGCACGGCGCTCGTCTGTTATTACCTGTAACACTTCTTCAAACATGGCACTGCTGTGCCACTCCCCTTTTATCAGTTTTACGTGAAACAGTTTGCGGTCGTATATCTCAAATACGGCGGTAAGCAAACCTTCAAATGTTCCATCGTAAACAAGTGTATACATCGTCAAAACAGGTTAAGTTGGGTTTGCGTGTTTTTGATGTATTTGCTTTGCGATTCGGCCAGGATAAATTGTTTGATGTTGTTACCGGTTAAGTCCCGGCGTTCAAACTCATTACTTTTACAAATAATAAAGTAACGGGCTCGGTTAAGGGCTACCCCTATCTTTTTTAACTGCTCCCAGCTTAATTTAGCAAACTTGCGCGCGCTTACTATTTTCTGCGCAGATAGTAAGCCGATACCCGGCACACGTAAAATCATTTGCACATCAGCTTTATTAATATCGATAGGAAAAGCCTGCATATTACGGATAGCCCAACTCAATTTGGGGTCGATATCCAGATCGAGCAAGGGATTTTGAGTGGTTACTATTTCATTAACATGAAAACCGTAAAAACGCATTAGCCAGTCGGCCTGGTAAAGGCGGTTCTCGCGTACCATTGGTACCGATGTATTCAGGGCTGGTAAACGCTTATCGGCCAAAACAGGCACATAACCCGAATAATAAACACGCTTCAGGTGGAAATTTTTATAAAAATAACTGGCCGATTGCAACACCTGTTGATCACTTTCGGGGGTGGCGCCGATAATTACCTGGGTACTTTGCCCGGCTGGCGCAAACAGGGGCGCTTTTTTAAAAAGCTTCTTTTCTTCGGTCCGCAGGATGATTTCATTTTTCAGGAAGTTCATTGGATTTATCATATCCTGCCTGTTTTTTTCGGGAGCTAATAATTTTAGCCCGGCTTCTGTAGGCATTTCCAGGTTTACACTCAATCTATCGGCATACAAACCAGCTTCGCGCATCAGCTCGTCACTTGCGCCGGGGATGGATTTTAAGTGTATGTACCCGTTAAAATTACATTCGGTGCGAAGCTTTTTAGCTACCCTCACCAAACGTTCCATGGTATAATCAGCATCTTTAAAAATACCCGAACTTAAAAACAGGCCCTCGATATAATTTCGCCGGTAAAAATTAATAGTAAGGTCAACAACTTCCTGAACCGTAAATGCTGCCCGTTTGATATCGTTGTTTTTGCGTGATACGCAATACGCGCAGTCAAAAATGCAGTGATTGGTAAGCAGTATTTTAAGTAAGGAAACACATCGCCCATCCTCTGTATAACTATGGCAAATACCGTTGCTGGCATTGCCAAGTCCTTTGTTTTCATTTTTACGCTTACTGCCGCTTGAGGCGCATGACACATCATATTTAGCGGCATCAGCCAAAATATTCAACTTCTCTGTTATCCTTTCTACATTCATATCAATTCAAAAATACTAATAAATTTAGCAATTTGAATTAATTTGGAATTTATTTTCTGAACCTGGATAAAGCGGATTACAGAGATTTTACCGGCAAGTTTTTTTAAAAAATCCGAGAAATTTAATAAATCTGCCAAGTCCAGGTTCAGACAAATCTCATTTTCTCCAAACATAACAACCTGTTCTCCGTTGGTTCTAAAAAGAGTTTTGAATCATGGAAAAAGTATATACCGCTGTAGTAACAGCAAAAGGCGGCCGCGACGGCCATATAAAATCTGAAGACGGCGTAATCGATATGGAGCTAAAAGCTCCCGCGGCTATGGGAGGCGAAGATGGTTATCCCAACCCCGAACTATTGTTTGCCGGTGCATGGGGTGCTTGTTACCTGGGCGCGCTTGGTTCGGTAGGTATCAGGGATGGCGTTAACGTTACACAGGCTACGGTTGATGTGCATATAACCTTTAATAAGGAAGGTGCATCATCATACGCGCTATCTGCCGAGCTTCATGTCCATATTCCGGGCATTGACTGGGATGTGGCCCAAAAACTGGCTGATGCTGCACATAAGGGTTGCCCGTACTCCAAAGCAACAAGGGGTAATATTGAAGTAAAGGTGATAGCCGATTGATTTTTGCGAACATGTTTTAAAGCAAAAAGCGGATGGGGTTGCCCTCATCCGCTTTTTGCTTATTATATTAAAAATTGTTGCTTATTTACCGGCAAGCAATCCATCAAGCGTAACCGATACATAATATAAGCCTCCGATAGTTGGGCCGCCTGCGTACTGATAATAACGTTTGTTAAAAATATCCGTTGCGCCAACTTTAAATGTAGCATAGTAAGCCGGAACACGATAAGTAACCTGGGCATCAAATGTGCCAATTGCAGGCACCTTGCCTGTTACCAGCGGGCTTTCCCACAGGAATGATTCCTGCCATTTGTAAACGATGTTAAAGCCTACATTTTTGGCCACTTCGCGGTTACCGAACGATACGTTGCCTGACCATTCCGGTGTATTGAAACCGGTAACAAAAATATCAGATGTGGTTTGAGCTTTCAGTTTATTAAAGCTCACGTTACCCGATAAGGTATATCTTTTATAGAAGTTATAGCTGATACCTGCCGATGAACCATAGTTATGGTAAATGTTTTTAGCATTGGTGTAAACGCGGTACCTGCTTTGCCCCTGGCTGGCAGCATTGCTTGAGGTACCGGTAGTTGGGTCGCGGTTTACATCAAGCATAGCTAATACAGAAGCGTCTGTACCTACGGTGGTGCCATTGGGTACAAATACCTGAACCTGGCCCAAAAATCCGTCGTAACGGTTGGTGTAGGCATCAATATCAATAAACACTTTATTATCTAATACAATTCCTTTGTAGCCTACTTCATATGAAGTAATCTGCTCCGGGCGTGCAGGTGGCAAATCGGCCACTTTCAACAGGTTCCGGTTGGCTAGGGCAACCTGGTCGGTACCGCCGCCGGCATTAACAACCGAGTTAAAATTAGCTACCGAAGTTTGCGTATAACTATTGCCCAAATAACCTAAACCATCGTTAATAAATGGCAAACTGCCTACACGTTTAACACGGCCGTTGTTTACATATGACAACGCTTCAAATAATGAAGGGAAGCGGTAACCATTCTGGAACGTGAACCTGAAATTATGGTTCTCATTCAGGGTATACACTGCTGCTAAACGAGGTGTAAATTTAGGGTCGAAATAAGGGTTATAATCCCATCTAACCGATCCGAATAATTTCAGCTTTTCGTCGAAGAACGTTTTGGTTACTTGTGTAAATGCACCGTATTTTTTGTAAATCACATCTTTACCAAAGCTACCGTCGGCCAAAGGCGTGTTCCTATCGGCAATAGGGCGGCTAAAATCAACAAAGTTGTTACCATCCGGGGTAATGGCATAAACGCGCACATCACCGCCAACCAACAGATCAACCACCTTAACGCGGTTTGTTAAATCCCATTGGGCTTCCGCATTATACATATGGCTTTTTTGCACCAGTGCCGCACCACCGGTTACAGGCGCGTTTGGTATCAGGCTTGATTTAATATCCCAGTTATTGATGCCGATAATGGTTTTTCTTAAAGCGTCAAATTCGGGTGTGCCGGGTTCTACCCTGCCCTTATCTGCTGCAGCTCTTGCGGCCTGCTCGGCGGCGGCCAGGTTTGCAGATGTTAGGCCTCCGTTTGCAGATCCGTAGGCGTTTAATGCGTTTTTAAAGGTAGTACCCCAGGCCGAGTTACTGGCGTGGTTCAAATCCAGGTTATCTGCCAGCGGTTTTACGTTGAATGAGTTACCGGTATTTTCTATCGATTCATAAGCGCGAACCAAAAACTCTTTCCCTTTTAATTCAACTTTATGGTTTTGAACTGTTGCTCCCTGTAACGATATTTTGTTACCACGCTGAAACACACCGTCGAGCCTGCCGTAACGGTAGGTGTAAGATAGAATAGTGTTAGGCGTTAATTTATATGATAATGTACCATCCAGTTTCAGGTTGGTAACTTTCGGATCAACCAAATCAACTTCGTTGTATCCTGTGCGGGCAACAGTAAGCCCAGGCATTGCTTTACCATCTACCGTAAGGCCTTTTACAACAACGGTATTACTTCCGGCAAGAGCATCATCTCCATATTTGTTCCAGCCGTCATAAGCAGCATTGCTGGTACCTGTTAAAGGTGGAAAGCCGGGATTTGCGGTTTTCAAGTTGTACGGATTTTGATCTTTACGGGTATCAGACTGCCAGTCTTTACCTTGCATATAGCTAAAGTTTACTTTAACGGCAAACTTATCATTGAATGCTTTTGCATAGCGCAACGCGGTTTCGTTAAGTGCGCTTGCACCTAACCTGTCGTTGCCTACGTGGTTCACACCTTCGCGGTGATAAACGCTTAAGCCCTGGTATTTAAAAGGATCTTTGGTTATTAAGTTTGATAAACCGTTAATGGCGTTTGTGCCATAAAGGGCCGCTGCCGCACCCGGGGTAATTTCTATACTGGCAATATCCAGCTCGGTTGGGCCAATAGCGTTGCCCAGTGGTACACCTAAAGTTGCCGATTGCATATCAACGCCATCAACCAGTTGCATAAACCTAAAGTTATTTGGGCTATTGAAACCACGTGTGTTTGGCACTTTAAGGGTTAAACTGGTGGTAGTCATCTGTACGCCCTTTACGTTTTCCAAAGCATCGTAAAAGCTTGGGCCAGGCGATTGCTTAAGCGCGTTAATACTCAGTTTTTCGATAGCAACCGGCGAACGTAAAAGCTTCTCTTCTTTACGCGACGCCGTTACCACCACCTCGTTAATCAGTAACGATTGGCTGCTAAGCTGGATGTTCAGGGCACTGTTGGCGTTTTTAATGAAAAATTCTTGTGGCTGGAAACCCACTGCGGTGAAAACCAGGGTATAGGGTAATTTTGCGCTGGTGGTTAATGAGAATTTGCCGGTACTATCGGATGCTGTGCTGTTGGTAGTGCCTTTTATGCTCACAGTAGTACCTACTAACGGTTGGCCGTGGTCGTCTTTTACAAAACCGCTAATAATGTAAGAGCCATTAAGTTGAGCATGGCTTATCGCCGGGACAAAAAGTACAAAAAGTGCTATAAGCCTAAACGAATTTATGATTGTTTTCATGAAAAGGATTGGTATAATTAAATATCTGTTTGTGTTTTAAGGATGTAGATAGCATGAGTATTGTAACTATCAACAGCAACACATGACATTTAACTGCGTTTTTGAATGAGCCGAAGTAATAAGAGTGTAAATATTATACATAGTCTATTGGATTAGTCGACAAAAATAGAAATTTTTTTGTCGGTGTCAAGACTCAATTCATATTTTTCGAGAATATCTACCATTTTAGTGGATTTATTTTCAAATAATCCCGCCCTCTTCCCTCTCAATTTTGTAATATTGGCGGCTCAACACGTACTAGTTCATAATGTCTTTCAATTATCAGCGCATCATCATCAAAATCGGCTCCAATGTTTTTACCCAGGAAAACGGCCTGCCCGACCTGCAGCGTATCGAACATTTGGTTGGCCAGATAGCCGCTATTAAAAAGCAAGGAAAAGAAGTGATCCTGGTATCATCCGGCGCGGTTGCTTCGGGCCGAAGCTTGATCACCATATCCGAAAAATACGATGCCATTGCGGCAAGGCAGCTTTTAGCCTCTATCGGGCAGGTAAAGCTTATCAATACTTATTCGCAGCTGTTTGAACGTTTTGATATCCTTTGCTCGCAGGTACTGGTTACCAAAGAGGATTTCAGGGACAGAATGCATTATTTAAACATGAAAAACTGCCTTGATCTGCTGCTGCAACACCAGGTGATACCGGTAGTTAACGAAAACGATGTGGTATCGGTTACCGAACTGATGTTTACCGATAACGATGAACTGGCCGGATTAATTGCATCTATGCTAAATGCACAGGCATTAATTGTTTTAACCAATGTTGATGGCATTTATAATGGCGACCCTAAAGCGCCGGGCTCGGCTGTAATTGAAGAGGTCGCTGGCTCGGTAGTTGATTTTGCAGCGTTTGTTTCATCAGGAAAATCGCAGTTTGGACGTGGGGGGATGATCACCAAATCAACCATGTCGCAAAAAACGGCGCAATTGGGTATCGCTGTGCACATCGCCAATGGCAAGCGGGATAATATCCTGACAGATGTATTGGAGAATAGAGTTACCCATACCCGGTTTATTCCCAATAAAACAGCTTCTGGCAAAAAGAAATGGTTAGCCCATTCCGAAAAATCGGCCACGGGGGCCGTGTTGGTTAACGCTGGCGCTAAAGCTGCACTTGTATCCAACAAAGCTACAAGCTTGTTACCCGTTGGAATAGCTGAGGTATTAACCGACTTTAAAAAAGGCGATATAATTAAGCTGATGGATGAAAGCCAAAAGCTGATAGGCCTGGGTATTGCCGAATACGGATCGGACAAGGCTAAAGAGCGCATCGGGCAAAAAAACCAAAAGCCTTTGGTGCATTACGATTATCTTTACTTACAAGGTTAACAATGAGTTATAATAAATATTTTGATGATGCCCGGGCTGCAGGCCGCAAGCCTACCCTCGCCCCTGCTCTTATTAACCAGGTTTTATTGGACGTGGCTGCCGAAGCTGTTGCCCAAACAGACCTTATACTGGCCGAAAATCAGAAAGACCTTGACCTGATGGATCCGAAAGATCCTAAATACGACCGCCTGAAACTGACAGCTGCCCGCATAGAAGGCATCGCCGCCGATATGATCAGTGTTGCGGGCCTGGATAGCCCGTTAGGCAGGCAACTTTCAGAAGCGCAGATGCCCAATGGCCTGTCTATTTCAAAGGTGCGCGTACCATTAGGTGTTATTGGTGTAATTTATGAAGCCAGGCCTAATGTTACTTTTGATGTATTTGCCCTTTGCTTTAAAACAGGCAATATCAGTATTTTAAAAGGCGGCAGCGATGCCGACCATTCTAACCGGGCTATTATCGGTGTAATTCATAAAGTATTAAACGAGCATCACATAGATACCCATGTTGCAACCCTTTTACCTGCAGAACGCGAGGCCACGGCCGCTTTATTAAATGCCATTGGGTATGTTGATGTGCTGATACCGCGGGGCAGCCAATCGCTTATTGATTTTGTGAGGGATAACAGTAAAGTACCGGTTATTGAAACCGGGGCCGGTATTGTTCATACTTACTTTGACTTAACCGGCGACCTGGAAAAAGGTGCCGAGATTATTGCCAATGCCAAAACCCGCAGGGTAAGCGTATGCAACGCACTTGATTGCCTCATTATTCATATTGAAAGGCTAAGTGACCTGCCCAGGTTAAGTCATATTCTTGGAGAGAAAGAAGTTGAGTTATTTGCTGATGAACGGGCTTACGAAGAGTTAAAAACCACTTATCCCGGCGCTTTATTGCATAAAGCACAGCCCGAGCATTTTGGAACCGAATTTTTATCGATGAAGATGGCTATCAAAACGGTTGACAGCTTTGAAGCGGCACTTGAATATATTGCCGTTAATAGTTCTAAACACAGCGAGGCTATTATATCTGAAGACGCCGAAAACATTGCCACTTTTTTAAATGATGTTGATGCTGCAGCAGTTTATGCCAACGCATCCACAGCCTTCACAGACGGCGCGCAATTTGGTTTAGGTGCCGAGATTGGCATAAGTACACAAAAACTTCATGCACGGGGCCCTATGGCGCTTGAAGAGCTCACCAGTTACAAATGGATTGTTAAAGGCAACGGGCAAACCAGGAATCCTTAAAATATCATTTATCCAAATGTGCGCCTAAACCGTTAATAACAGTGACCATGCACGCCGTTATCGCGCAGGTTTATGATTAAAAGAAATAATCGAAAAAGTTTATTCCACAAAAAAAGGCGCCCTCAAGAAGGCACCTTAATTTTTTCTCTTCTCTGCTGTCGGCACTCACTTAATCAAATAGTTCGCTACGGCAATAAAGCAAATGATCATCAAGATCACTCCTTGAAGCTTTTGTTCTAACGTTAATTGGCTTATCATTTTAAATTAATTAGGGTAAAGCAAATTTATATTGTAATCCGAATGTTACAATAGGTATTTTCATTTTTACGTTTATTTTAATAAATAGTTATAAAACTTTTAGAATCGTCAACCGCACATTTAATCTTTAAAAAAATAGCAACAAATGTGTTTTAACATTAAAATTGTGTTAGTGTGACACCATGTTAAAAACGCGATTTTCAGCTATAAAAAATTTTTTTTTCGCGTTTATTTCAACCATTTAATATAAACGTAAATTTTATATTAATAAACACTACATGAGTAGAATAAAACACCCCATATTATTGGGAGTCTCCATCCTACTGTTATCTGACTTTTTTTCTCAATTGGTTAGATATTTATTTTCATAAACACTTGCAATAAATGTATCATTCCCGTTACATTTATTGCAGATTATAAACCAAACCAAAATGCCAAAGCACATCATGATCGTATATCTTTTAGTGGCCTGTACTATTGCAGGTATACTGCTTAATTCGCGTATTAAGCAATGGCTTAACAAAAAAGGGTAACTTTAAATTGGCCCGACGAGTTTCGGCTAATACGCCCACATTAACCAAAAAAGCAAAAGCCTGTTGTTTATTCAACGGGCTTTTATGTTGAGAGTAACTTTCACGTTAAAAATACATCCCTTATACCTATCTATATTTACACTTTATATAAAATATATAAATTCCTTATTATCAAAATAAATTAACCAACAATTAATAAGAATAAAAGGATAATTATAAATATTGCAATAGCAAATCGGGCACTTTGATTGCACAATAACGATTCGGAAAACTGAATAAATGTTAACATAAGGTTACCTTGTGCCTTTTATTGTATTAACACCAAACCAAACCCAACCTCAATCGCCAATTATGATAATTATAAAAAACATCCTGAAGATAATTTTAAGAACCGTATTGGGCATTGTAGCATTTGTCGCCCTTTTCCTGTTGGCGGCTTTTTTACTTTCGATATGGACTGTTAAAAAAGAATCCGGCACTTCGGCCGACGTGGCCATATACATTCTTACCAATGGCGATCACACCGACATTGTGGTTCCGGTAAAAAGCCAGGTAACAGATTGGAGCAGGGAGATGCCGTATCAAAACACAACGGGCCGCGATACCACAGCAAAATACCTGGCGGTGGGCTGGGGCGATAAGGGTTTTTACCTCAACACCCCTACCTGGTCGCAATTAAAGTTTAGTACGGCGTTTAAGGCTGCCTTTGCTTTAAGCAAATCGGCCATTCACGCTACCTACTATCATGCAATGCCGGAGAATAACAATTGCAAAAAGATCATGATCAGCAATGAGCAGTATAAAAGGCTAATAGCTTTTGTTAACGGGAGCTTTAAACGAAACAGCGCCGGCAATGTCATCAACATAAAAACAAATGCCAACTACGGCACCAGCGACGCTTTTTACGAAGCCAACCGCAAATACAACATGTTTTACACCTGCAACACATGGGCCAACAACGCCTTAAAAGCCTGCGGCCAAACCGCCTGCATGTGGACACCGTTTGACAGGGGGATATTTTATCATTATCGTTAATCCGGAAGTCGGAAAGTCCGAAAGTCCGGGAAGTCGGAAAGTCTCATTGTGAAAAATCAATAGCCTACATATAGCCTACATCCATCTTAACTTTCGGATTTTCCGACTTCCCCGACTTTCGGACTACTCGCAACAATTTACTATACCCTGACCTAACCGCTATATCAACATAAAACACAAAAGCGTATCTTTGCGCCCATTATGAGTAAGCATGGCAGGATCTTAGTGGCAATGAGCGGTGGCGTTGATAGTTCGGTAGCAGCAGTTATGCTGCATGAGCAGGGCTATGAAGTTATCGGGCTCACCATGAAAACCTGGGACTATGCCTCATCGGGCGGAAGCTCGAAAGAAACAGGCTGCTGCAGCCTTGATAGCATTAATGATGCCCGTGCTTTGGCCGTTGGCTATGGCTTCCCGCATTATATCCTGGATATCCGCAATGAGTTTGGCGATTTTGTAATTGATAACTTTGTTGACGAGTACCTGGCCGGCCGTACCCCCAACCCATGTGTGTTGTGCAATACCCACATTAAATGGGAAGCTTTATTAAAACGCGCCGATAAACTGGATTGCGAATTTATAGCTACAGGGCACTACGCCAATATCCGTTTACAGGATAATGGCCGTTACGTGATATCAAAAGGTAAAGACGAAAATAAAGATCAGTCGTACGTGCTTTGGGGAGTTTCTCAAAAAAACCTGGCGCGCACCAAGTTCCCCTTAGGCAGTTTTTCTAAACCCGAGATCAGGCAAATGGCTATGGATATGGGTCAAATTGAACTTGCCGGTAAAAGTGAAAGCTACGAGATTTGCTTTGTGCCTGATAATGACTACAGATCGTTTTTAAGGCATAAGGTCGAAAATTTGGAAGAACGTGTTGCCGGCGGCAACTTTGTGCTTGCAAACGGCACCATAGTGGGCAAGCACCAGGGATATCCCTTTTATACCATCGGCCAGCGTAAAGGATTAGGCATTGCGCTGGGGCAACCTATGTTTGTAACCAGTATCGATCCTAACACCAATACCGTAGTATTAGGTACTGCCGATGAATTGGAACGCAAACAGGCCTGGGTTAAAAACCTAAACCTGGTAAAATACGCCAGCATTACCGAGCCTATCGAAGCCATTACCAAAATACGTTATAAAGATGCTGGTACCACCAGCAGCATTGTACAAATGGGAGAGCATATGAAGGTTGATTTTCACCATAATGTATCTGGTATCGCACCCGGGCAATCGGCAGTTTTTTATGAAGGCAACGACCTTTTGGGCGGCGGATTTTTAATGTAGTTTCATTTTGAGCGGCAAATAGTGTAAAACCAGGGGTATCTAACGGGATACATAACAGGGTAAAACATCAAAAAAACAGCCTTTAAAAACGCTCTTGAAACATTACTACATCTTTTCAAAATTGAGGCATTCGTACAATCTTCACAGCTAATATTCCAACGTTTTTAGCAAAACTAATTGGCGTTTCGCTTTCTTTATGTTTTATTTGCAAAAAATAACTGCTTAAATGGCCAAAAATTTACTGATAGTTGAATCTCCGGCGAAAGCCAAAACCATCGAGGGTTACCTTGGGAAAGACTTTATTGTGAAGTCGAGCTACGGGCATATCCGCGATTTGGTAAAGTCTGAAGATGCGATAGATATAGGTAACAACTTCGCTCAAAAATATGAGGTACCTGCCGATAAAAAGCAGGTAGTAAGCGAATTGAAGAAATTAGCTAAAGAAGCAGAGATGGTTTGGCTGGCATCGGATGAGGACCGCGAGGGAGAAGCCATATCATGGCACTTATTTGATACTTTAGGATTGAAAGATGCTACCACCAAACGCATCGTTTTTCACGAAATAACCAAACCAGCCATTTTAAAGGCAATTGATACGCCACGTAAAATTGACTACAATTTGGTAAATGCACAGCAGGCACGCCGTGTATTAGACAGGCTGGTGGGTTTTGAACTCTCGCCTGTTTTGTGGAAAAAGGTTAAGCCATCGCTTTCTGCAGGCCGTGTACAATCAGTAGCAGTGCGGCTGATTGTTGACAGGGAACGCGAAGTAAATAAATTTACTGCCGAAGCTGCTTTTAAAATAGTAGCCATATTTGGTAAGGGTAAAGATGCTTTTAAAGCCGAACTGGCCGAACGTTATGCCAAGCCTGAAGATGCAGAGAAATTTTTACAGGATTGTATCGGTGCCGATTTTGACGTACGCTCGCTGGAAACCAAACCAGCCAAACGCTCACCGGCTGCACCTTTTACCACATCCACCTTACAGCAGGAAGCCAGCAGGAAACTGGGCTACTCGGTAGCACGCACCATGCAGGTAGCACAACGTTTGTACGAGGCCGGGTATATTACCTACATGCGTACCGACTCGGTAAATTTATCAGATACCGCGTTAAATGCTGCTCAAAGTGAAATCGTATCAGCTTATGGCGAAAAATACCATCAGCTAAGAAAATATAAAACCAAAAACGCAAGTGCGCAGGAAGCTCACGAAGCTATCAGGCCAACCTATTTCAACAATCATACTATAACAGGCGAATCGAACGAGAAACGCCTGTATGAACTGATCTGGAAACGGGCTATAGCCTCACAAATGAGTGAAGCGCAGTTTGAGAAAACCACCGCAAAGATCAGTATATCAACCCGTAAAGAGGATTTAACAGCCAATGGCGAGGTGATGAAGTTTGATGGTTTCCTGAAGGTTTACCTTGAATCAAGCGATGATGAGGATGAGCCGCAACAGGATGGCGAAAACGCAATGTTGCCACCTTTAACCCGTGGCCAGCGTTTGGCGCTGCAGGAAATGTCGGCAACAGAACGCTTCTCGCGTCCGCCGGCAAGGTATACTGAGGCCAGCCTGGTGAAAAAGTTAGAGGAGTTGGGTATCGGCCGCCCATCTACCTACGCCCCTACCATCTCTACCATCCAAAACCGCGGTTACGTGGTTAAAGAAGAGCGCGAAGGTAAAGTGCGCAATTTTAGGCTGATGGTCCTGAAAGATGGCCAGATTGTTAAAGAACAAAAAACGGAGAATACCGGCGCCGAGCGCGGCAAGTTATTCCCTACCGATATTGGCGCAGTTGTAAACGACTTTTTGGTACAATACTTTAAAGAAATTGTAGATTTTAACTTTACCGCCAGCGTTGAAAAACAATTTGACGAGATAGCCCAGGGTTTAAAAGACTGGACAGCCATGCTGCACGATTTTTATAACCCTTTCCATAAAGGTGTGCAAAGCACTATTGAAACAGCCGATAAAGCAACCGGTGAACGTGAATTGGGTGTGCACCCTGAAAATGGTAAAAAAATATCTGTACGTATTGGCCGCTACGGCCCCTTTGTACAGGTTGGCGAAAGTGCAACCGAGGAGAACGAAGAAAAGCCGTTATACGCCAGTTTAAGAACCGGCCAAAGCATTGAAACCATTACTATTGATGAGGCCCTTGAATTATTTAAGCTGCCCAAAGTTGTTGGCGAATATGAAGGTAAGGTAATGAAAGTGGCTATCGGTCGTTTCGGCCCATACATTAGCCATAACAGCGCATTTGTATCGTTACCTAAGGATATTGACCCCTTGGATGTAACGGTAGACCAGGCGATAGAACTTATAGAAGCCAAACGTAAAAAAGATGCCGAGAGACTGATTAAAGCGTTTGACGAAGACCCCGAAGTAAAAGTATTAAACGGCCGCTGGGGGCCATATATTGAATTTGGCAAACTTAACGTTAAGATACCCAAGGATAAAGATCCTTTGACCTTAACTTATGAAGAGTGCAAGGCCCTGGCTGATGCCATGCCTAAGGACACCAAAAAAGGCCGCTTTGGTAAAACGGTAGCAGCTGCAAAACCCGCAGCCAAAAAAGCCCCAGCCAAGAAAAAAGCGCCGGCTAAGAAGAAATAGGTTATTGGCGAATGGTTGATTTGGTGAGTAGTTGGATTGAAACAATTGTTTGGAAAATATTGATTAAGTAAGTGGTTGAAGTAAATGTTATTTATTGAAAACAAACCACTCACCTAATCAACTCAATCAACCACTCACCAACTAACAAACCACTCACTTAATCAACCCAATCAACCACTCACTAAAGAATGCAATGATTAAAGACCTCCCCGAAAATAACGTTAAAGATATTGCCATAGCGGTAGCGTTGGAGCGCGAAAGTGTGGAGAGCAAAATTTGGTACGTGTACCTCATCAACCTTAAAAATGAGCCTATCGAGAATGTGCTGATCACCTCTAAGGGGTACGGCGAAAAAAATGGCGAGCAAGTAAAAACCTCTGTTTTACGCCACATGATCCCGGTGGTTGACAGCAAAGGCTACAAGCTTATCGAACCCATTGACGAGCAAACTTTCGGCCTGAATAATGAGTATTGGCTAAGCTATTACATCGGCGGTAACATTTACGATAAAAAGTTCATTTTCCTGCCTGAGAGCATCGTAGAGATGAATTTTATCAAACTTCCGGTACTGAATAAGCCTGGTGTTATGATATTGTAGTTATCAAAGTGAGTGGTTGATTAGGTTGGATTAAGTTGATTAGGTTGGATTAAGTTGATTGAGTTAGTCATAAATTAAGTTGAATTAAATGCTTTTTTTCTCTCCTTTAAACTACTCAATCAACCCCAATCAACCTAATTAACCACTTAACCTAATCAACCATTCACCCAATCAACCCAATCAACCACGCACCACATAAATATTTCTCAATTAATTATTTGTTGTTATAAATTTTATACATTCATGGAATAAATAAACCTATTCCATGGAGAACGGATATACCAGGTTCCGCAAACGTAAAAGCCTAATTACATTCGGTACCGCGCTCGCAGTGCTGCTTATTATTGCCTATCTTATTGTTAATGGCCAAAAGAAAAATGTGGTCGACCCTGCCTTTAGCAAGTACATCGAGTCGTACACAACCGGGGTAATTTCCAAAGCAAGCCCCATTACCATTCGCCTTGCCAGTACAGTGCAAATTACCCATCAACAAAACGAAGAGGTTGATAACAATCTGTTTGATTTTTCGCCGTCGGTAAAAGGCAAGGCTTACTGGACAGATTCGCGCACCATTGAATTCCGGCCGGATAAAAAACTCGATCCTGATAAAACCTACAATGTCGAATTTAAACTGGGCAAACTGATTGACGTGCCTTCCAGGTTTAACAGGTTTAAATTTAACTTTCAGGTGGTTAAGCCCGACTTTAACGTTGCTTTTAACGGACTGCAAACCGCTACCAGCACATCTACAGATGAGATGAAGATGGAAGGATCGGTACAAACGGCCGATACCGAGGATCCTGCCCTTATTGAAAAAGTAATTATTGTAAACTATATGCTACCGGTGAAGATCAGCTGGGAGCACAATACAGCCGCAAAAACCCACACCTTCAGAATAACTGGTTTAAAGCGGCAAAAGGGCGAAGTTGCTGCGCTAACTGTTAATTGGGACGGCAGCAGTATCAACGTTGATAAAAAAGGCGAGCAGCATTTTGATGTACCTGCTATAGGTGACTTCAAAGTGCTGAACGTTCGTGCCGTACAGGATAATGACCAATATGTGCTGGTGCAATTTTCAGATGCGATTATGGTTGGGCAGGAGTTGGCAGGCCTTATTGGCATTAACAATGTAACCGATCCGGCCTACGCCATCGAGGGCAGTACCGTAAAAATTTACGCTCCAGAAAGGCTTGAAGGCGATTACAGTGTATTTGTAAATGAAGGGGTAGAAAACATATCGCATAAAAAAATCACCAAAACCTACACGGCCAACGTGTTTTTTGAGAATAGGCTGCCCGGCGTAACTATTCCGGGCAAGGGAGTTATCCTCCCCGATTCGGGCAAGCTGATGATGCCTTTTGAGGCCGTTAACCTTAAAGCGGTTGATGTATCGGTAATTAAAATATATGAGAGTAATGTTCCTCAATATTTTCAAAACAATGATTTTAACGGCAACCAGGAATTGCGCCAGGTAGGCAAGCCTATTTTACAAAAAACCATCAGGCTTGATAACGATAAAGGACTTAACCTGAATAAGAAAAACCGTTTCATGCTCGATCTTGATCAGATGATTCGCACCGAACCGGGAGCAATTTACCGGGTTATCATCGGTTTCAGGCAGGAATATTCCTTATACAATTGCAGTATAGCAGGCGCAGCTAAAAAAAGCGGCAGCGATGATGACGAATATAGCGGTGGTGATTACAGCTATAGCGATAATGCCGGCAAGGTGAACGACGAGGATAACGATTTTTGGTCGAGATACGATAGTTATTATCCGGAAGGTTTTAACTGGCAGGAGAAGGATAATGCCTGCACCCCATCCTACTACACCAAAACCCGCTGGGCAACCCGTAACATCATTGCATCAAACATAGGGCTGATTGCAAAACGGGGCAATAACAATAATATGCTTATTGCGGTTACCGATATTATGAATGCCAGTCCGATGCAGGGTGTTGAACTGCAGTTGCTGGATTACCAAAAGCAAGTGTTGCTAAAAACCACCTCGGGCAGCGATGGCCTGGCAAGTTTCGACTTAAAGCGCAAGCCTTATTTGCTGGTGGCCAAAAAAGGAAACCAGCGTGGCTATTTAAAACTTGATGATGGCAATACGCTTCCACTTACCCGTTTTAACGTTGGCGGCGACGAAGTACAAAGCGGGCTGAAAGGCTTTATTTATGGCGAGCGTGGCGTTTGGCGGCCGGGCGACAGCATATTCATGACCTTTATACTGGAAGATAAGCTAAAAACCCTGCCAGCCGACCACCCGGTAGAGTTTGAGCTAAAGGATCCCAACGATAAATTGTATAAACGGATTACAAACACCAAATCTGTTGATGGCTTTTACAGCTTCCATACCGCTACCGAAACCTCGTCGCCTACCGGTAACTGGACGGCTACTGTAAAAGTTGGCGGGGCTACTTTTGAAAAGAAAATAAAGGTTGAAACCATTATGCCTAACCGCTTAAAGTTGGGCTTAACCTTTGGCGGCGCCGAAGAATTAACCAAGGGCAATAATGCCAACGGCAAACTAACTGCCCGCTGGCTGTTTGGCGGGGCGGCGCAAAATTTAAAGGCCAAGGTTGATGCCTTTTTATCGGCACAAACAACCACGTTTAAAAATTATAAGGATTATGTTTTTGACGATCCTACGCTGGCCTTTAACATGCAAACGCAAACTGTTTTTGATGGCAAGCTGAGCGCAGAGGGGAATGCCGATGTGGATGCCAATATCAATATTGAAAAACAAGCCCCTGGGCAGCTGAGGGCCAATTTTTTGGTAAAGGTGTTTGAACCGGGAGGCAACTTCAGCGTTCAGCAGGTTAGCTTGCCATACAACGTTTACCCCGGTTATGTAGGTATTAAAACACCCGAAGGCAGTGCTTTATCCGGAATGCTGGTTACCGATAAAGACCAACAGATTGATATTGCCGATGTAGATGTAAACGGCAACGCCCTTGCCGGTACCCGCAACGTGCAGCTGGAATTGTATAAAATACAATGGCGCTGGTGGTGGGACGAAACCGGCAATGAAATGACCAACTTTACCCAGGGTAAATACAACAAGCTGATTAAAACCCAAAGTATTCAGTTGACAAATGGCCGTGGCAAATGGACGCTACGTGTACCAAAAGCCGACTGGGGCCGGTACCTGATTAAGGTAAAAGATGAACAGACAGGCCATAGCACCGGTAAAATTATTTATGTAGACTGGCCAAACTGGTCGGAAAGGTTACAGCAAAGCAACCCTACCGAAGCAGCCATGCTTTCGTTTACATCAGATAAGCAAGCCTATAACGTTGGCGAACAGGCTACATTAACCATCCCTACCGCGGCAGATGGCCGGGCATTGATCAGCTTTGAAAATGGCAGCAAGATTTTAAAAACCACCTGGATTGATACTAAAAAGGGCCAAACCCAATACAGCTTTACAGTTGAGCCGGATATGGCGCCCAATGTTTTTGTAAATGTTACCATGCTGCAGCACCATTCGCAAACCGTAAATGATTTGCCTATCCGCATGTACGGGGTGATACCGCTTATCGTTAACAACCCGGCCACCATATTAAAACCGGTGATCGCGATGCCCGATAAGATCAGGCCCGAAACCCAATCGGCCATTACCGTATCAGAAGCTACCGGCAAGGAGATGACCTACACCATTGCTATTGTTGATGAAGGCCTGCTGGATATTACAAGTTACAAACTCCCCGATCCGCATAATACATTTTATGCCAAGGAAGCGCTGGGTGTTAAAACCTGGGACTTGTTTGATTATGTAATTGGAGCCTATGGCGGCGGCCTTAACCGGATACTAAGCATAGGTGGCGATGGTAGCCTGGGCAATAACAGGAACGTGTCTGTAAACCGGTTTAAGCCCGTTGTGAAATTCATGGGGCCGTTCCACCTCGGGGCGGGAGAAAAGCAAACTACGGGCTTTAAATTGCCGCAATACGTAGGCTCGGTTAAAGCCATGGTTGTTGCAGGGCACGATGGTGCTTATGGTATAGCCGAAAAGGCCGTTGTTGTTAAAAAGCCATTGATGATATTGGCTACGCTGCCGCGTGTATTGGGGCCATCAGAAAAGGTGCAATTGCCGGTTACTGTTTTCGCAATGGAGCCCAACATTAAAACAGTTACGGTATCGGTACAAAGCAACGCCTTCAGTAACCTGGAAGGTAATAATACCCAAACCCTCACCTTCGCCAAAACCGGCGATCAGATGGTAACCTTCGATTTAAACGTTAAGGATTTTGTGGGAATAGGCAAGGTGAAAGTAATTGCCAAAAGCGGTTCAGAAACAGCGGCCTATGACGTTGAACTAAACGTACGCAACCCTAACCCGCCGGTTACCCGCATATTGGAGAAAGAGCTTGCAGCCGGTGAAGCCTGGAACATAGCTTACCAGGCCGTAGGCATCAGCGGCACCAATAAAAATACGCTGGAGATAGCATCCATCCCACCCCTTAATTTGGGCAAACGTTTGGATTACCTGATTGATTATCCTCATGGCTGCGTAGAGCAAACCACCTCGGCTGCATTCCCGCAACTGTATTTAGGCCAGCTGCTCGACCTTTCGCCAAGGCAAAAATCCGAATCTGAACGTAATATTAAGGCTACCATAGCAAGGCTAAACGGCTTCCAGGTTCCTGGTGGCGGCTTAAGCTACTGGCCCGATGGCGGTAGCGTTGATGAATGGGGAACCAATTACGCGGGGCACTTTATGCTGGCTGCGCAGGCCAAAGGCTATAGTATGCCTCTGGGCTTTATGGAACAATGGAAAAAATTCCAGAAACAGAAGGCATTGAGCTGGTCGCCGGATAGCCGCAGTTTTTACGGCGACGACCTGAACCAGGCCTACCGCCTGTATCTGCTGGCCCTGGCCCGTTCGCCCGAGTTGGGTGCCATGAATCGCCTGCGCGAGTTTAAATACATCAGCATTGAAGCTAAATGGCGGCTTGCGGCAGCCTACAAGCTGGCGGGGCAGCCCGAGATAGGTTCACGGATGATTGCGGGCTTACCAACCGTTATTAAGCCTTATTACACCATGTTTGGCACCTATGGGTCCGACTTAAGAGATGAGGCCATGATACTGGAGACGCTGACTTTATTGGGTCAGCAGGCCCGCGCCGCGGCACAGTTAAGAACGGTAGCTGCAAAGCTATCCCAGGATGACTGGTATAGTACCCAAACAACAGCCTATTCGCTCATAGCTATCGCGCAATATTGCGGGCAAAACAAATCGTCAGGTAAAATGACATTCAGCTTCCAGGGTGGCGCGGTTAACTCGCAATCGTATATCTGGCAAAACGTTTTAGCTGCGGGTGGCGGCAAAGTAAGCCTTAAAAACAACGGCGGCAACAGGTTGTATGCAAGGTTGATACAAAAAGGACAGCCATCATCGGGCCTTGATGTAAAAACCTTTATCGACCCAAGGGTGTTGCAAATGCGCGTAGGATACTTTACTTTATCCGGTAAACAGATAGACCCATCATCATTAAGGCAGGGTACCGATTTTGTGGCCCAGGTAAACATCAAAAATCCGGGCAAACGCGGCCGGTATGATAATTTAGCGCTAACCCAGATCTTCCCTTCGGGCTGGGAAATTTTGAACAGCCGGATGATGAACAACGATGAGGCCTTTAAATCATCCCCATCCGATTACCGCGATATCCGTGATGACCGGGTGAATACTTATTTCAGCCTGCCGGAGGGCCGCGAGGTTACTTACTACGTAATGCTGAATGCCGCTTATGCTGGGCACTATTACCTGCCTGCCGTTTATTCCGAGGCGATGTATAACAGCTCGATAAACAGTTTAATCAAAGGGCAGTGGGTTGATGTAACGAAGTAGAATGGGCGGTGAAACAAAAAGCCCAGAATTGGCAGGTGCACGAAAAACTTACGAAGTTTTTAAAACTTCGTAAGTTTGATTTGTTTGATCGGGCTTTAATTTATTGTTCTCTTTTTTGTGCGCTGAATGCCAAACCAACTGCAATGCCCAATGATATACCTATGGCCACGTTGTGAAGCGCTATACCCAGCGCCAGGCCTATTGCAATACCTATCGCTAAATACGATGAGTTAATATTTTTCATTTACTTATAATAAATTTCCCCCTACTGACATGCCTTTGTCATTAAGGCCTGATAAATTTACAATATAACTCAAACACAATCAATGAAAGATAACCTTTTAGCCCGGCTGCGAATGTATAACCAGTACATTAGCAACCCTGTTTTTTGCAACCCGGAGGATGTTGTTAAGAACATGCTGGCCATACAGGCCCAGGATTACGCCGGGGCTAAATGGGCTATTGGGACACGTATGACCTCGGCAAAAGAAAGCGTTGTTGAACAAGCAATTACCGATGGCCGCATATTACGTACCCACCTATTGAGACCTACCTGGCATGTTGTTGC
Organism: Mucilaginibacter sp. P4_C11; assembly: GCF_056402115.1. NCBI lineage: Bacteria > Pseudomonadati > Bacteroidota > Sphingobacteriia > Sphingobacteriales > Sphingobacteriaceae > Mucilaginibacter > Mucilaginibacter sp. P4_C11. The sequence goes on from NZ_JBFUIA010000030.1 coordinate 82,839, forward strand.
GCCCGGGGATATCCGTTGGATACTGGCGCTTACCGCGCCGCGTATACATGCCATTAATGCGGGCATGTATAAAAAATTTGAACTAAATGCTACTGTATTCAATAAAGCTAATGAAGTTTTTATCCAAACCATGCAGGGCCATAAACAACTCACCAGGGCAGAATTAACCGGCGCGCTAAACGGAAATCATATCCCAACCGACGACTTACGCTTTACCCTTTTATTGATGCATGCCGAACTTGACGGTGTTATTTGCAGTGGAGCCCGCGTTGGTAAACAATTTACCTACGCGCTGCTTGACGACAGGGCACCCGCCGCGCCATCGCTAACCCACGAAGAGGCATTAAATAAATTGGCAACTGGCTTTTTCAATACACGCGGCCCCGCTACTGTACATGATTTTGCCAACTGGTCGGGGCTTACTATTGCAGACGCAAGTACCGGTCTTGAACATATAAAGGGTCGCCTGATAAGCGAAGTAATTGACGGAAAGACATATTGGATGCCTCATCATTCAACAACTGTTCTAACTAAAAATAAAGCGTACTTGCTGCCTGCTTATGATGAATTTGCCATAGCCTATAAAGACAGGGACGCGCTGGTTGCACCCCAACACAAAGAGCAGGCCAGGTACGTAATTTTCGATCCGGTGATTGTGATAGATAACCAGGTTGTTGGCAACTGGAAAAGGACTATTAAAACAAATGACGTTGATATCAGCTATAACCTGTTTGGTAAGCTGAATAAAATACAGGATAAGGCTTTAGAAGCTGCTGCAAAAAGGTACAGGGACTTTTTATTATAGACGGTATTTAGAGGAAGTAATAAAAAACTTTGCGGCTTAACGTCTCTGCGTGAAAAAATGCGTTTGGGAAAATTGTCCATGTACTAACGAAATTCATCCATGTTGTAAGTTTGCCGCTGTGTGCACTTTTGTATTGTCAATAACGACAAACAAAAAACATACTACAATGGCACGTTTAAAAGCATTAAGTCCTGACGAAGCTACAGGCAAAACAAAAGAGTTATTTACTGCTATACAAAGCAAGTTAGGTGTTGTACCTAACATGATGCGCACCATGGGCAATTCGTCGGCCTTATTAGAAGGTTACCTGAACTTTAGCGGCGCATTGGCACATGGCAAGCTTGGTGCAAAAACCGGTGAGCTGTTGGCCATGGCCGTATCCGAAAAAAACAATTGTGATTACTGTTTATCCGCACATAGTTATATTGGCGAAAAGTTGGCACATATTGACGCTACAACTTTAACAGATGCCCGTAACGCCAATAGCCAGGATGCTAAAACAGCTGCAGCTTTGCAATTTGCAACCATATTAACAGCTAAACAAGGCCTGGTAAATGATGCCGACGTTGAAGCAATAAAAGCAGCCGGCTTTACTGATGGCGAGATAGGCGAAATTGTTGGCCACGTAGCATTAAATGTGCTGACCAACTATTTTAACAATACCGCCAAAACCGACATTGATTTCCCGGTGGTAAATGCTTATAAAGCTGTTGAAGCCTTGTAAAAAGAATCAAGAGGCAGGAATCAAGAATTAAGACAGCTCCAGGTATTTTTAAAAAGAATTAAGTGCCGGCGATCAATAATTAGGCCGGGTGCAGTTTTTTCATGTTGATTCTTGACTCTTGATTCTTACTTCTCGGCCCTCTTTCACTAATTTTATCGACTTTAAAACAACGTCACCATGGAAAACAAACGTTATCCCCTTCCTCCTTTTAATATGGAAACAGCACAGCTGAAAGTGCAGGCTGCAGAGGATGCTTGGAACACCCGCGACCCTGAAAAGGTGAGCCTTGCCTATACCATTAATACCGAATGGCGCAACCGCACCGATTTTATAAATGGCCGCGAAGAAGTTAAACAGTTTTTAACGGGTAAATGGGAGAAAGAACTGGATTATAAATTAAAGAAAGAACTTTGGGGATTCCGCGAAAACCGTATGGCCGTAAGGTTTGAGTACGAATGGCACGACCATACCGGGCAGTGGTATCGCAGCTATGGCAACGAGCTTTGGGAATTTGACGAGAACGGCTACATGCAAAAACGTTTTGCCAGCATTAACGATATGCCTATTGCCGAAACCGATAGAAAACTGTTTTAAAACCAGGATCATGAATTACGCGCAAATTGCTTTTACTGATGCCGTAAAAGGTTTCCAGGAACGCTACGGCAGCCGGGCTGGTTATGCACGGCAGCAAGAATTTAAATACACCGATGGTTTTACCGAAAGCGAAGAGGATTTTATAAGCCAGCAGGATAATTTTTATCTATCCACTATTAGCGAAAGCGGGTACCCCTATATACAGTTTCGCGGTGGACCTAAAGGCTTTTTAAAGGTGTTGGATCATGAAACCCTGGGGTTTATTGATTTTGGAGGCAACAAGCAGTACATATCCGCAGGTAATTTGGTTACCCATAATAAGGTAGCTTTATTCCTGTTAGACCAGGCGGCAAAAGCCCGGCTTAAGATTTTTGCAGAAGCGAGTATTTTAGAAATCGAAAATAACACCGAATTGTATGATAAGCTAAACCTGCCGGATTATAAATTTAAGCCCGAAAAGATCATTATATTAAAGGTAAAAGCTTACGATTGGAACTGCCCACAACATATCACCCCAAGGTACACACTTGAAGATATTCAACATGAGTTTGCCGCCCAACACGAATACATCAATAAATTGAGAGCCGAAAACCAGGCCCTTAAAGCACAATTAGCATCAAAATAAATGGCAGACAATCAAAATACATTTACCCTGGTTGATCCTGTGACCGGCAACCTTGCCTTCAAACTTTTTTTATTTGAGGATAACAGCTATTTTGACCATTTACAGCGTAATAATTATTTTTCGGTTATCTGGGTAAAAGAAGGATCGGGCAGGTTAAAATCTGATTTTTCGGAATACAGCTTTGAAAAGGACAACCTGCTGGCTTTTACGCCCTACCAGCCGTTTATGCTTGCTACAGAGCAAGCAATTAACGGCGCGGCTATTCAATTTCATCCCGATTTTTTTTGCATCCATAAGCACCATAAAGAGGTATCGTGCAGTGGCATTTTGTTTGATAATATTTACCATCCTCCATATATAAAAATCGATTCCACCAGCGCGGCTACTTTTGATATGGTGATAAACCAGGTAAAAGCCGAAATGCAAAACAAGGGTATGGCCCAATTTGATATCCTGGTATCATATCTGAAAATTTTTTTGATCACGGCCTCCCGCCTAAAATCCGAACAGCAGTCGTTGGACAGAGACCCCGACAAGGTAAACAAAGAGCCATTTGTTTTACAAAGCCTCCAGGATGCCATCGAAATACATTACAAAACCAAGCACAGCGCGAGTGACTATGCCGATATGCTTAACATTTCGGCTAAGGCCCTGGCACGTATCACCAAAAGCCATTTTAATAAAACCATCAGTAACCTGATTGCCGAACGCATTATCATCGAGGCTAAACGCGAATTGTATTTAACCAATAAACCTGTAAAAGAAATTGCGTGGGAGCTGGGATATGAAGACGAATACTACTTTAGCCGGTTTTTTAAAACCAATGCCGATGTATCGCCACAAATGTACCGGGATACAGTAGGATTTGGCAGGGCAAGTGACAATCAGCTGGTAAATTAAAAACTAATCCGTTTATATTTGGTTTGATTTTTAAAACATCAACCACCATGCCCGAACTACCCGACTTGCAGGCCTTCAGCCACAACCTTGATAAAAAACTTGGCGGCAAAACCGTTAAGGAAATTATTATAGTTAATGCCAAAAAGCTTAATGTAAGCCATCAGCAATTAAAGGATACCCTTGAAGGTCAAAAGCTGGATAAGGTGTACCGCGAAGGCAAGGAGCTTTATTTAAAATTCGAAAATGGTGATGTACTGGCCCTGCACCTGATGCTCCATGGCAAATTGTTTTTGTTTGATGGAAAAAACGAAAATAAATATCCCATCATCGAATTACACTTTAACGATGACACCGGCTTGGTGCTAACTGATTTCCAGGGTATTGCCAATCCCACGTTAAACCCGGAAGAGAAAGAATCGCCGGATGCCATGGCAATTAATGCTGACTTTTTAAAAACACGGTTAGTTAAAACCAAAACCAACATAAAAGCTGTTCTAATAGATCAAAAGATCATCCGGGGTATTGGCAATGCCTACGCCGATGAAATATTGTGGCATGCGGGCATCTCCCCTTTTTCGGCAAGCAACAAAATACCCGAAGCCAAGCTTAAAGATCTTACTCACGCCATTCACGATGTTTTAAAAAATGCTGAAAAGGCAATCCTTAAGTCAAATCCGGATATCATCAACGGTGAAGTTCGGGATTTTATGCTGATCCATAACTCAAAGAAAACCCACAGCCCAAAAGGTGCAGAAATCAAGGTGAAAGAAGGATCGAGAAAAACTTATTATACTGATGAGCAGGAATTGTTTGAGTAGCTAGCTGGTTATAACGCCATGGACAATTGTCGTTATCTACTTCAACTTCTTTACCAGCACGTTAAAATCTGCACCAACAACCGGTATTTTTTTCCATTTGTCGGTTCCTGGCTCTTTGTGGAAAGTGCCACCATTTAGCAACCCGCAGGCAAAACTTATTTCAGATCCATTTTTAGTGGTAAAAAACTCAATAGCAACCAGGATCTGCCCGGATACTACAACATTATACGGTGAGAGGTCGACAGTTACCAATGGGTGCTCGCCACTTTCATATTTGGGGATGATGCCCTTTATTTCTGCAACAATAAGATTGGTATCTACAGGTAGCTTGCCGTTCATTTTATACACATTCACTTTAAAAGTAACACTGTCACTTGCATGGTTGGCGGCATGAAAGTTAAGCTTTAGCAATTGAACCTGTTTGCGGCCGGCGTTCATCTGAATTCCAATCTGCCTGCCTTTTACTGCCGAAAAGGAGTTGTTTGCCGATCCTTCGCGGGGTTTGTTACCTATTGTTTTGGTTTTATTCTGTGCAAAGCTGCTTATTACAAGCAAACAGAATAAACAGCTAAAAAACGATTTTAAAATAGATGTTTTCGATGATAGGTAAACCGGTGTTTTCATGGTATTTATATAATTTAAACAGGAGACGATATCATAACCAAATTGGTTGCATGACAAAATCTTAATTCTATTTAAATTATAGTATGTTGATAGCTGCTTTATATAAATAGTATGGATAAGCAAAAGAAAACTGCCTTTTCCTACTACCAAATGGAGAGCTATAGTCAACTACAATCGCGAAACCTACCGCTTGACCATTTTATAATGCATCATCCCGGCTTCTTCAAACTCCGGCCCCGACTGCTCAAAACCAAACCTGGTATATAATGATACTGCCTGTACCTGCGAGTGTAGGTAAATGTAATCTGCTTCGGCCGGTAAAGCTTCCAGCGCTGTACTTACAAGAGCCTGGCCAATACCCTGTCCCCTGAACTTTTCGAGTACGGCAAATCGTTCTAATTTATAGCCTTTCCCGGTTTTCCTAAAGCGGCAGGCACCGGCCGGCTCGCCATTCACAGTTGCCAAAAAATGTGTCGATTCATCATCAAATTCAACCTCAAGTCCGGGTGGGCAATCCTGGCCAATAACAAATACTTCATATCTAATGGCTGATGCCTTGTCCAGGTCTGCTTGTTCAACTACTTTTCTTACTTCGGTTTTTGATGGCATTGGTGTAATGTGTACTTGTTTTAAGGTGCTCTAATTTGCTGTTATGGTTTTCGGCGGCCGCGTCGATCGAATGGGTGCAGGTGATGTCATCTTCCAACTCGGCAAGTTCAGATAATTGTACATAAAACTTATGCAGTTGGTCAAGTTCCATTTCATTAAGGTCTTCAATATCAACCATCCGGTTACTTGCTCCCTGGTGCGAGGCCAGCAATTCATTCAGCTTTAAATGTATGGCTTTTGAATCTTTATTTTGCGATTTCTGGATCAAAAAAACCATCAAAAAGGTAACTATTGTTGTACCAGTGTTAATGATGAGTTGCCAAGTATTGGAGTACTGAAAAATGGGCCCAGTTACGCCCCATACGATGATGATAGATACAGCGCCTATAAACGCAGCAGAGCTTCCTGTAGCAATAGTTGCCCAGTTGGCGAACCTTTCAAACAGATTTTTTTTCTTTTTTTTTGTCTTAGCCATTTTGTAGATGTTGCTTAATAACCATTTTGGCTAAACAACAAAGCGCCGGTACATTTGTTGTACCGACGCTTTAATAGTTTTAAAATTGGTTATTTATAGTTTGCTGGTGGCATCGATACAATTAAGATCTTCAAAAGCTGCTGCAAGCCTTTTCACAAAATTCTCTTCGCCTTTGCGTAACCATACGCGCGGATCGTAATATTTTTTGTTTGGAGAATCTTCACCATCAGGGCTGCCAATTTGCGATTGCAGGTATCCTTCTTTTGATTTGTAGTAATCTTTAATACCTTCCCAGTATGCCCATTGCATATCGGTATCAATATTCATTTTAACAGCACCGTATGAAATAGCCTCGCGGATCTCTTCCTGGCTTGAACCAGAACCACCGTGGAACACAAAGTTGATAGGCTTTTCTTCGGTTAAGTTGAATTTTTGTTTTACATACTCTTGTGAGTTATGCAAAATAACCGGCTGTAATTTAACGTTGCCTGGTTTGTAAACGCCATGTACGTTACCAAAAGCAGCTGCCACAGTAAAACGTGGGCTTACTTTTAATAAATGCTCGTACGAGTAAGAAACCTCTTCTGGTTGCGTATATAAACGTGAGCTGTCAACATCAGAATTGTCAACGCCATCTTCTTCGCCACCGGTAACACCTAATTCAATTTCAAGCGTCATACCCATTTTGGCCATACGCTCCAGGTATTTAGCAGATATTTCGATATTTTCTTCGATAGGCTCTTCAGAAAGATCAAGCATGTGCGATGAGAAAAGTGGCTTGCCTGTTTCGGCAAAAAACTTCTCGCCATGATCTAACAGGCCGTCAATCCACGGTAATAATTTTTTTGCGGCGTGGTCGGTATGCAAAATTACGGCAACACCATAATGTTCGGCCAGTAAGTGAACATGCTTTGCAGCCGATACACCACCTAAAATACAGGCTTGTAGTTTTGAATTATCTAATGATTTGCCGGCGTAAAATTGCGCGCCACCATTTGAGAGCTGAATAATAACCGGGGAATTTACCAGCTTAGCTGTTTCCATAACCGCGTTAATAGTATTAGTACCTATAACGTTTACCGCCGGCAAAGCAAACTGATGCTTTTTAGCTGCTTCAAACAGTTCCTGCACCTGATCGCCGTGCAGAACACCTTTATAATTTTTTAAATCCATGAGCTTTTATTTGGGCCTCGAAGTTATAAAATTTCTTTGTTTTTGGTAAGAAATGTTACTATTAATAGTTGAATATTAACATTTTGTTCAGCTTTATAAGCAAAGTATATTAAAACGATAGTTTTAAAGGGAAAAATGATAATAAAAGGGCAAAACCGGGTTAAAATCTGTCCTTTTATTATCATTTCGATAATTTCATGTTAACCTTAAAGTTAACTATATAATCAATTTACATAATCGGTACCCGGTTCAAGGTCGCTAAAATCATGTTTATAAGGCATTGGGCCATTATATTTGATCAGCCCAAACACCTGTTGGCTAACAACGCGCTGCAGGCAAATATCAATAAGCGTAGTTGAATTGGGTTGTATAACTTTTTTCAAAAAGTCGTCGTCGGCCCTTATTTCAAATGGCACATATTTAATAAAACCGGTATCGGGCCGTGGATTTACAATAAGACCCAGCTTTTCCGCTCCAAATAATTTCGGTCGTAATTCCTTCCCATCAAATATAATAGGGGCACTGCCGTTCATGATATCATGGTTAACAAAATAAGTTACCGTTTGCGGCGATATACTATTTTGCTGCCTGTCGGCAAAAAAGCCCTCCGGTAAATGATTAGGATCGGCATTGTCGCCGGCGGTAAAAATAAGGTCATAATCTGTTAGCGGGTAATCCTCCGAATCATGAATCCTGAAAATCACCATCGAGAATCTATCGTGAATGAAATACCTGTCGTGCAGAAAAAAGCCTTCCGATACTTTCTCCACCTGCTCTACTGCCTGAACTTCATCTGTTTGAGTTGCAAATGCATCGGCAAGGGCGTTGTAATCAGCTATATTATTTACTTTAATACAATCCAATATCGCTTCAATCAATGCAGCACTTTCTGCACTATCTTTAGAAGCATCTTCTTTAGGGCTGGCCATAATTCCCATAGTGGTACCCGAGTGTGCCTTCCATTTAACAACCCTGAAGGCTGTTTTAGGGGCAGTATCAAACTCCACCGTCATTGCCTCCGGTGTATCTTTACCACCGGTATTAACAACAGGGCCCTGCTTTACACTCACATAAGTAGCGTTTAAATTGGCTGCGGCCGATCTTACCACCCCATCAGAACCCAGTTCGCCGGTGTACGAATTAAGGTTATCATAAAACGCGCGGTCGATAGACTGTCCTATTATACTAAAAGGAAAAATGCCATTTTCACCAATCTCCCCTCCTTTTCCTTTTATCCACTTTTCATTAAGGTCCCATGATTTATCACTGCCAAGCTCAAGCCAGTTAAGTACGCCCTGCCCTGGCTCCACTTTCTCAAACCACGATTTTAACCTGCTTATTTTACTTTTCCCCAATTGTGCCAATGCCGAACCAAAATTGGCTGGCGCCAGCATAATCAAATGGCTCATAGGGCAAACGGGGGCATCAGATTTATTATAATAAAAGTCAAACCATTCCCTCACCACCGGCCCTCCTGTAGAATGGGTTATACAAACAAAGCGGCTATTGGCGGCTATCTCGGCCGATAATTGCTCCTGAACAGCATGTTCAAATGCCCGGGAGATATCATGCAGCTGTACTTCATCATGAAAGCTGACATATTGCCCAAGAAAAATATCTTTAACTGTTACTGTTGGGGCAATGTTGGCAGCTTCTTTTTTTAAACGCAGGGGTAATTCGCCGTAGGTGTTAAGGTTGGTAACACTCCAGCCATGAACAAATACAAGTACAAGGTTGTCTGATTTCATCGGATTAAAATTTAGGTAATTAAAAATATAATGTTACAAATTAAAAACCATACTATTTTAATTTAAACACCTTATTTAAAATCAAATACGATTACTACTAAAGGCGTAAAATACATTTTAGGATTGCTTAAGCCAGGCTAGCGCCCCTGCCGATTTTTCTTCACTAAACAGCACTATATGTCTGGTTACAAGCTGTAAATTACAGTGGGGTAATTTTTATGAACTTATTAGTAATCCATATTTAAGCAGTTTATTATTTTTTTCGTTTCTTTGTAGTCAATTGAAAGAGTTAGACATAGATATGGCGTGGTTTAAACGAGAGTTGAAAGGGATAATTACGACTACTGAGGAAAAGAAGGAAACCCCTGATGGTATCTGGAATAAGTGCCCCAATTGTAAGAAACCTTTACACTATTCTGAGCAGGTTGAAAATCAATATGTTTGCCATTACTGTGGCTTTCACCTGCGTATAGGTTCAAAAGAGTATTTTTCTGTTTTGTTTGATAATAACGAGTTTACAGAATTATTTGCCGATTTAACATCAGGCGATCCGCTGCATTTTGAAGACACCAAAAAATATACTGATAGACTGACAGAAACCCAGGCAAAAACCGGTTTAAAAGATGCTATTCGTGCAGGTGTGGGCAAAATTGACGGACAAGACATTGTGATTGCCTGTATGGATTTTAATTTCATAGGTGGTTCGATGGGTTCGGTTGTAGGCGAAAAAATTGCCCGCTCGATAGATCATAGCATAGCTAACAAGATCCCTTTCCTGATGATATCCAAATCTGGCGGTGCAAGGATGATGGAAGCCGCGTTTTCGTTAATGCAAATGGCCAAAACATCTGCCAAGCTGGCTTTGCTATCGCAAGCTAAAATCCCTTACATCTCTTTATTAACCGACCCTACTACAGGTGGAGTTACAGCATCATATGCTATGTTGGGCGATATAAATATTGCCGAGCCTGGTTCATTGATTGGCTTTGCCGGCCCAAGGGTTATTAAAGAAACCATTAAAAAAGATCTGCCTAAAGGATTCCAGACTGCTGAGTTTGTTCAGGAACATGGTTTCCTTGATTTTATAG
>NZ_JBFUIA010000031.1:0-89148 GCF_056402115.1 Mucilaginibacter sp. P4_C11
ATAGAAAAGATAGAAAAGAGTTTATTCTATGGTACTTGTTCCTCAAGAATAAACAAAATGGCAATAGGTTTTCTTAGCCATATTTGAACTCTACCATGAATAAAAAAAGCCGGACTTTCGTCCGGCCATGGTATCGTTCGCAAATATTATTGCTGGCAGGTTGCACCTCTGCAGAGCCTGGGTACTCTTATATCTGCATTTGCTATATACTGCTTTTTTTAACTAATTCCACCAACTATTTTTGGCATCATTACCAAAAATAAATGGCATGGTCGCACAAACAGGCCTTTGCCTGGTATGCTTCGACAGGCAACCCATGACATGTTGAATTTTTGAAGTGCGCAGGCCTGACACCCTGAGCCTGTCGAAGGGTCGCGCGGAGAGGCCTTTGCCCGCTATGCTTCGACAGGCTCAGTATGACAACGCTCTTTAGTATCTAATTTCCCCTTCAGAGTTTCCTTGTGCCACCTGTTTGGCCGGCAAAAGGACAAACATTTGGGTATGCTTAAGTTGTGTAAAACATCAGTTTAGTGTTAACCATGATAAAACACAAAATATTTATTATCAAACAGTTATAAAAATAAAATCCAAAATGTGTTAAGTTATGTTAACCCACTTTACATGAGTCGCCCTGCTCCTAAACTACTTCTTATTCAACGTAACACCCGGCCATTCATCAGTACGGAACGGCGACGCAGGCAGACCCGCGGCATTGTACAAATTACATACCGGGTTAATTCCCCAGGCGTACCTAACTGCTACCGGGTTGCTTACCTGTGTACTGCTTACTACAACTTTATCGCCAACAATCACAGCATCCGCCCAATAAAATTTCTGGTCGGCACCGGCAATGGCAAACCCTTTTAGCGGCTGCCCGTCGGTGGTTTTAAGGCCGTCTCCAAATTTAAAGGAAAGCGTTACTTTATCATCTTTGATGGCATACTTTTGAAATATAGGCCCCGAATAATCAATTTTTTCACCATAGGTTTTAGCAAGGGCGGCCAATGCCAGCCTGCGTCCTACTTCCTGCTTGTTTTTTGGGTGAATATCGTACCCGCCCAAATCAATAGCAACGGCCATGCCTGTATTTGGCAGCGAGCGTGTTTTAAGTTGGGCTTCCCGCAATTCGGCCCAATCTGAGGCTGAGGGCTGCGGTTCGGTGATGTAGTAATTGGCCAGTTGCACAAAATAAAAAGGGAAGTTACCCTCGCCCCACCTGGCACGCCAATCGTTGATCATGGTGGGGAACAATTGACGGTATTGATACGCCCTGCCCGAATTTGATTCGCCCTGGTACCAGATCGCGCCTTTAATAGCGTACTGTATAAAAGGGTTAATCATCGCATTAAACAATACCGAAGGCCGGTTGGGGCTTTTGGGATCGGTTGGAAAAGGCGGCATGTTTTTCATGTTCATACCTATACGATACTGCCAGGCATTGTTTAACGGAATTTGCTGACCATTATCATTAGCCAGGTATAGTAATTTGGCATCACTGTAAAGGCCTCCATTGCCCATGCCATCAAACACGCGGATGGTAATTATATTTTCGCCGGCTTTAACCAGGTTACCGGGTATGGTATACATCCTTGGCGTATTATAAACTGCGGTTTCGCCTACTTTTTCGCCATTGAACCAGGTGATATCGGCATCATCAACCGCGCCCAGGCTTAACTTAACAGGTTTGCCCGCCCAATCATCCGGAACAACTATTTTTTTATGTAACCAAATAACGCCATCAAAATTTGGCAAGGTTTTCTCTAAAATAGATGGCAAAACCATATCGTGCCATTTAGAAACATCCAGATCTGCCGCCAGCCAAACCGGCTTGCCCTGGTTATACCCCGAATCCTTTTCGGCAATAAGGCTTTGCCATTGCTGCGCCTTAAGCACATAAGCTTTTTGGGCTTCTTCTTTATTCTCTGTTTCAACGGTGGTTAAAGGTTCAACAAACTCGGGCATAGTTCGTAAAGCAGTGCCGCTTGTCCAGGCCTCGGCAATAGTTCCGCCCCATGAGGTATGGATTAAGCCTATGGGTATATTTGTTTTACTATAAATTTCCCTTGCAAAAAAATAGGCAACCGACGAAAATTCGGCCACATTTTCGGGTGTGCAGGGCACCCACCCACCTTTGGTTACTTTTGCATCGGCCAAGGGTATACTGCTGGTTATATGCTCAACCTGCAACAGTCGGATATTGGGGTAATTGGCCCCGGCTATTTCTTTTTCATAATTATTAATTTTTCCCCATCCCGCCACCGGCATTTCCATGTTCGACTGGCCAGAGCATAACCACACTTCACCTATCATCACGTTCTTCAACTCCAGCGCCTCTCCATCCGAAATGGTGATGGTAAAAGGCCCTCCATATGATGGGGTTCCAACTTTTATTTTCCAGTTTCCGTCGGGGTCAACGATGGTGCTGTATTTTTTGCCGGACCAGGTTGTTGTTATCACTACCTTTTTACCGGCTTCGGCTTTCCCCCAAATAGCAGCTTTGGTTTTTTGCTGCAAAACCATATTATCGCTAAAAACAGATGGCAGGCTTACTTTGGCACTGCTTAACTGCGCAGCAACCAAAAATGAAAACACGGTTAACAATAATGATTTGAACATAACTTGATTTATGGGAGGTTTACTTTTCCTTGCGGATAAAAATAGCACCTTAATTCAAATTATTTATCAATCGTTAACTTTATTACAAAACAACTGATTGGTATCCTGAAACCAATTCAATCCACCTACGATTAACCATCTGGCGTTTAGCTTATCTCAGCAATTTGTTCTCCCCCTCTATTTCCACGTTTTCCTGTTGTACTATGGCTTTATACTCATAGCTACCTTTCAGGGGTAGTGTAAGTTGAAAGCTGCCATCGGGCTTAATGGGCACCCAGGCGCTGGCAGTCCATTTACCGGCGTATAGGGTTTCAACCTGGCCACGGTAAGGCCTGTAATCAAAACGGGCCAGTTTAACCAAGGGTGTTTTATAGTTTACTATCCGGCCTTTTAATACCACCGGGCCTTTCGCCAATGTAGTACCACCGGTTTCAACAATAACCGCTTCTTTAAAAGCGGGGTTTACATTATCCAGCTTAATAACAACCGGGTTTGGCCAGCGATGATCGTCATAAATACGTTGCGCTTTCACAACCGATACTTCCAATCCTTTACCGGTTTGGGTATACCTGCAGCTTACGTCATCACTTTTATATTCAATTACCTGGCTATTTTGCCCCAAAACGCTTATTCTGGTATCGGGCGTACTGATTGCCGAGCGAATAGTGAAAGTTTTACGCGTACCTTCCTTCCATTCGGCGGCATCGGTTACTATGGCGTAAAGTGTGTGCCCGTCTTTTTGGGTAAACCAAATATTTCCCTCTTTGCTTACAACCCAACTCCGAACATCGTCAATACATTCGCGGTTTATAAAATACCATGCCGACATTTCGCGCAATCGTTCTTCCTGCTCTAATGGTAGTTCGCCGTTAGGTTTTGGGCCAACGTTCAGTAACAGTGATCCGCCTTTAGCCCTGGCTTCTGTCAATAAACCAATCAGCTGGCTGCCCGATTTATAACGCTCATTAGTTGGCTGGTAGCCCCATGCGGTACCCATGGTAATGCATGATAACCATGGTTCGTTGATCATTGCCCCCGGCATAATCTGCTCGGGCGTTTTGATAGCCCCGCGGGTGATCAGCAAATCGGGCTGCAATTTCCAGCAGGTTTGCTTTACAATTTCTTTGGGGTCGCCATCAATAAAAAGGACATCTATTCTGCCGTATTTGGTCATCAGTTCTTCGCATTGCTGCCGGGTATAATCATCATAGGCTTTGCGGGTGGCTGCATCCATTTTAACATCCGTCCGGCTTATTGTAATGTGATGGTCATGCAAAAAACTAAAGTCTTCCGGCGAAAAATAAAAACCCACCTGCAGACCGACCTCGCGCGTGGCATCAACAAATTCTTTCAACAGGTCTTTTTTATAAGGAGTATGGGTGATATTAAAACCGGTAGTTTTGGTATCCCACATGCAAAAACCCGAATGATGTTTAGTGGTAAAAACAATATACTTCATGCCGGCAAGCTTAGCCAATACAGCTATCTGGTGCGGGTCGAATTTTGATGGATCAAAGGTCTTCGGCAATTCGGTAAAATACCGGTTTACATAGTCATCACTTGCCCCTACCAGCGAGTGGCTGATAACCAGGCCTAACTGCCCATCCATACTAAAATGGATAAACAAACCCAAGCCTGTGTTTTTAAGCCAAAGCTCCCGTTCGGGCTTGTTCAGGTTATAATTACTGGCATTGTCGTCTTTCACCAGGTCGTTTTGTGCAATGGCTCCATTGCAACATATCACCAGCACTAACAAATAAAAATATCTTGTCATCAGTAAAAATTAAAAAAGGAAGGGCAACCAAACCCTTCCTTAAACCAATCTATCAATTTATTAACACGAATGCATTATTTATCCCACCACATCCTTGTCAGGAAATCATCTGCACCCTGCCGCGCAATTGCAGCTGCGTACGATGCGGCATTAAGATTTTGCTCGGATATAGGGTACAACATCCTCCTGAATATTTTGCCGCCGGTGGCATTACCTACATAATTAWTAGGCACCAAAGCCGGGTATCCTGTACGCCTGTAAGTAGCAAATACTTCCTGCGCATCCGGGAAAATACCAATCCAAAACTCAGTATATATCTGCGCCAGTTTTTGATCAAGGGTACCGGTAGCGTTAAAAGGATGGTAATTGATGTACGTATTAATCTGCACGTCGCTGATTGCACCTGCGCTGCCGCCTATAACCGCCCACTGGCGCATGGAGGCTGCTATACCATTTTGGTACAATGAAGCTGCCGTAGCAGTGCTATACCATCCTCTTGATGCAGCCTCGGCCAACAGAAAATAGCTCTCGGCCGCGGTAAACACCAAACGGGGAGAATTTAAAAGTAATATTGTTTTTGGATTAGGTTCAGAATAGGTCACAAAGTCGGCCGGTTTGGCGTTCAATCCTGACGACATCCCTTTTTGTATAGCTGATGTAGTATCGGCAGCCCCGCTATTGTACACAATTGATATTACGCCCAGCCGGGGGTCTTTATTGGCTTTAAGGTAGTTGATAAAAACATCCTGATATTTACCGCCTTCGGTATTGGTTGTTCCGTTCTGGGCAATATAGTCATTGTTCCACAGGTCATTTGCCATTGGATTTTTATTGATATCCTGGCCAGAACCAACATAAGGAACTTTGGCGATATCCGCATCGTTTAATATAACACCACCGGCAATAGCTTTAGTTGCCCATGATTGCGCCGAAGTTAAATCAACCTTGGTCATGCGCATAGCACACCTTAACATCAGCGAATAAGCGAATTTTTTCCATTTATCAGTGCTTCCACCGTAAATCAAATCGGCGGCGCCAAAAGTTGCTTTGCTGGCATCAAGCGATGTGGCAGCCTGGTCAAGTTCTTTCAGCATGTCGGCATAGATATCCTTTTGCGCATCATAGGCAGGCTTGTAAATTGATCCGTTATAACCTTGCGCTGCCTGGGAATATGGGATATCGCCATACAAATCAGTAAGCCTGCTAAAGCAATATACCCGCCAGATACGTGCCTCGGCAACCAGGTTAACCTGCGATGCATCAGTACCTGCCGCTTTAATTACTTCAACCAGCTCATTGATCTCGTTAGGATAAGCACTGCTGAACGCGGCTGCGGATTGCTGGCTTTGGGCTAAAACGTATTTACTTCCAAAACCGGCAACATCATTAAAGCTGGTGGTATACTGCATGGTACCCAATAAAAGATCGAGCATCCGGCTTGTGCCATCATATTCGGCTTTAGTGAATATATATTGAGGAACAGCTTTCGACGACGCGTTGGGGTTAACATTAAGGGTATCGAAATTTTTGGTACACGATTGTATAGCGATAATGCCGAGCATGACCAGTAAACAATGGGTATATTTTGTTATATGTCTTTTCATCGTATTCAACTTTAATATTAGAATTTAACTGAAAGGTTTACACCAAGAGAACGGGTACGCGGCAAACCAATGGATTCGAACCCCTGGGTATTGCTGTTGGTAAAACTTTCTTCCGGGTCGAAATTTTTTGTCTTTTTATAGATAGTCCACAGGTTACGTGATACCAGCGAGATACTTGCCGACTGAATATGCACGGCCTTTAAATCGATAGCAGGCAGATTGTATGATAATATAACCTGGCGAAGCTTAACAAAGCTGCCATCATGCAAAAACAAATCTGAATACGTTTTATAGTTGTCATAATAGGTACGCAGGCCGCTAACGGGTACTGTGCGGGTATACGGTGCCCCCTTTTGGTCAACACCATTTAGAACCAGGCCATTTTCGCGACCGGGCAATGTTGATTTCATCAAACCTAAACGGGTTGCATATACTTCCATTACCGAAAACACTTTGTTACCGAATTTACCGTCGAGCAGGAAGCTTAACGAAATCCGTTTGTATCTGAATTCGTTAGTTAAACCCATAGTAAGCGGCGCAACACTTTTACCAAGCGGGGCGTATGGTGCTACAACCGGTAAACCTGTAGTGGCATTAAAAACCACGTCGCCGGCACTGTTTCTTAACATATGGGTACCATATATGGTTCCGAATGACATTCCTTCGGTATTATTTAAAAGCCCCCAGTTGCCCACAGAATTTGCAAGCTGTATGGTAGATAAGCCCGGTGCAAGTTTTACTACCTTGTTATCATTATAAGCAACGTTGTAACTGGTATTCCAGGTAAAGTCCTTTGATTTTATTGGACTGCCGTTCAGCAATACCTCAATACCTTTATTGCTTACCTCGCCTACGTTAAGGATTACATTGTTATAACCCGATGTTGATGATATGGCCGTATTAACAATATCATTTGTGGTTTTACGGTCATACACTGTAACATCCAACCCTAAGCGGTTTTGCAGCATTTGCAGTTCAATCCCTCCCTCTAAAGTTGTTGAAGTATAAGGTTTAAGGTTACTATTTGTAATATTATTGCTTGTTACGTTTTGTAAAGGCTGGCCCGCACTTGGCACGTTACTGTAAGTGAGGTTAATAACATAAGGATCAGGAGCGCCGCCGCCTACCTGGGCCCATGATGCCCTTAATTTTGCCAGGTTAAAAAGCTCTGGCAGTTTAACAGCATCCGAAAGGATGAAACTACCACCTACACTTGGATAAAATATGCTGTTGTTTTTAGCGCTAAGCGTCGAAAACCAATCTTTACGACCGGTAAACGATAAAAACAACAGGCTTTTGTAATCAAAATCGGCCGAACCGAATACCGAATTGGTTACTATTTGAGCATTATAAGGTGTGGTTGACACCGTAGAAAGATTGGTTGAGCTGTAAAAATAAGGTATCACAAACTGCGATCCGTTTAAGGTTTGCTGATTGGTGATATTTTTACGGCTGTTAACACCTCCTAATACCCCTACATTTAAATCACTGATGATTTTGGTTTTATAAGTAGCGGTTACCAGTTCATTTGTTTCAGATACATCCGATTTAATGGCCTGGTATTGCCCGTTTGGCACATAAAGCGTTCCCGTAGGCAGTACGTTAGAATAATTGTAGTTAAAAAAGTCTCTGCTTAGGGTAGCTTTAAATGTAAGGTCCTTTATAGGGGTATAAGAAACAGATCCCTGGCCAATAAAGCGGTTTTTAACATCGTCTTCCTTATACTTATTAATAACAAAGTATCCGTTTGATGCGATGGCCGCGTCATTCCAAACCATCTCATTGCCACTAGCATCGTATCCAGGTTTAAGCCAGCGTACATCAACGGTGTTGGCAACTTCAAGTGGTGTCCAGTTAGGATTACCTAAAGCATCGCCCGCACCTGTTCGGTTATGGCCGGTTTCAATATTGTATTGCGCCAGGGCCTCGATAGAGATTTTATTACTTAGCTTGCTGGTTAATGCCAGGTTAAACGTCTTCCTATCGTAGGTTGTACCCGGCAAAATACCTTTACTGCTCAGGTCGGCTGCCGAGAAACGGTAAGTGATTGCCTCATTGCCGCCTAAAAATGCAAGACTATTGGTATAGGTACTCCCGGTTTGATAAAAGTTTTTAAGGTTATCTTTTTGAGCCGAGTACGGGTGTATTTTACCATCAACGGCCACATAATCTGTCGAACCATCAATTTTTGAGCCCCACGAACGCCTGCCGGTTCCTTGCGCGGTTGCGAGCGTGGTTGGTTTTACACCGCCATCTCCTTGCCCGTATTCATACTGGTAATCCGGAAAAACTGCTACATTATCATAAGTAGCAGTTGAATTAAACTCGATTCCTACTCCTTTTTGAATCCGTCCCTTTTTAGTAGTGATAAGGATAACACCATTTGCTGCCCGCGAACCATATAAAGCCGCTGCCGTACCTCCCTTTAACACACTGATAGACTCGATGTCATCAGGGTTTAAGGCAGCTATACCATCGCCACGGTCAACGTTATTGGTAATACCGTTTACAGTTGGTGCGCCACCGGGTACACTGTTGTCAATTGGCATGCCGTTTACCACGTACAGCGGTTGGTTATCGCCTGCAAGGCCGCCATTACCACGTATAACTATCCGGCTTGAACCACCCGGACCTGTTGATAAACCAGCGGCGTTTACACCGGCGACCTTGCCAGTCAGCGCGTTAGCCACGTTATTTTCGCGGGCCTGGGTAAATTCTGTTCCTTTAACCTCGGTAACCGAGTAGCCTAATGATTTTTTTTGCTTACTAATACCAAGCGCGGTTACTACAACCTCGTTAAGCGTACTGCTATTCTGTTTCAATTTTATTTGAACAGGCGATGTTAAATCAGTTACCGTAACTTCCTCTTTATTATAACCAATATAAGCAACCAATAAGGTTAGTGGTTTCCCTGTAAATTTATCCGGAACTACCAGTTTAAAATTACCCAATACATCAGTTGATGTGCCAATTCTAGGATCGGCTTTCAGATATACCGATGCACCTATAACCGGCAAGCCGTCTTTTTCGTCAACCACCTTACCTATTAACACAGCGGCAACTACAGGCGCCGTATTAACGACAGTTTCTTTTACCGAATAAATAGAGATCTGGCTGTTACTGATTTTACGGTATTCCAGCTGAAAAAATGATAATAATTGTTTCAGGTTATCATCAAGGTTAAACTGCTTAGCGTTGTTAAATAAGCTTACCGGTATAAATTTATTATCCAGCAACCCTTCCTGGTAAGCAATTTGCACATTGAATTGCTTTTTGATATTTTCAAGCGCATCCTTCAACAGCACTTTATTTTCGGCAACCTGCTGCATGGCATAGCCCGGGGCTTTTGTATGAAACCTGTTATTGCTGGTAAGCGCCAGCTGGGCATAGCCGTAAACCGACTGGCCGAGCAACACCAACAAGAAACAGCAACATTTTAAAAAAGTTGAAAAGTCAAATTTTCGCATAAATGAGTTGTTTAGGGGTTAATTTTTTGTGATTGTGATGTTTTTGTCTGTTTGGGTGACCTTTACCGATAACGTAGTTGAGATTGTTTCCAAAAGTTCGTCAACGTTTGATACACTTATCTCTCCTTCAATTTTCAGGTTGGCAATAGCCGGGTCGGTATAATCAATGTGATATCCATAATCGTCGGTCATGACCTCGCCGATTTGTGATAACGTAGCATTGTTAAAAAGTAATTGGTGGTTTGTCCACTGTGTTAATTTCTCGGGCACAGCAAGCTTCTTTTGGGTTACCACCTTCCGGTGGGCGTATTCCACATAATCGCCCGGCTTCATCACCAGCAACTTGTTGTTATGCGATGCCAGGTCAAGGTATTGGAGCATAATTTTACCGCTTACCAGGCCCACATTGGTTTTATTGTGCCTGTTACGTACATTAAAGGAGGTACCTAACACCTCGATATTAACATCGTTGCAATGCACAATAAATCTTTCGGTAGCTTTTATATGGCGGGGATCTTTATTAATATGTTTTACACTAAAAAAGCCTTCACCGCTAATCCAAACTTCTCTCGCCTTTTTATCCCAGTTGTTTGCATATGATAATTTGGAGTTACCATTAAGTATCACTATCGAATTATCGGGCAGGGTAACGGTACGCAATTCGCCAAAAGCGGTAACAACTTCATTTTTTGAGTTGTATTTCAGCATCCAGAAAACTATCCCTGCTGATGATACCAATAAGATCATCGCTGCTACGCGTAGGAAGGTGTTTAAGCGGAATACTTTTTGTTTTACTGCTCTTTTACCGTGTAAAGTACCTTCAATACGGTTCCAAACTTTTTGTTGATTTGCTTCGTTTGTAAAAACATCCTGCTTACGGTAAGCTAATATAATTTGGGCAGCTTCATCAATAATTTCCTTTTGAGCAGGATACATAGCTGTAACCGATTGCCAGAAGTTGGTGTTATTTTTAGTGGGGCTGATAACAAACTGAAGAAAATCGTCATCATCTAAAAAATCCTGTAGGGTATAAGTGCCGTATTTTGCAATCTCCATGCTATATAAGTTTCTGATTTAAACCTTATATACATGAGCATACGGGAATTATCCCTCCTAAATAAAAATAAATTTAATTTGAGTGAATATGGGTACCTAAACAACTGTAAAGGCCAATAACGATGACCAGTTTTGAAGTTTTTAGCGCACCCTGCAGGTTGTTGAATGCTTTATAAAGCAGTTTGTAGGTAGAGTTGATGTTGATTTCCATAATATCGGATATCTCTTCATAGCCCAGCCCTTCGTAAAAACGCAGATAGATGATTTCCTGCTGCCTGGCCGGCAACGTTTTTACTACTGTTTTTATTTTATGCTGAAGTTCGCGTTCCTCTTCATTCGCAATAATCTGGTGATCAAAGGATATCTCGAACGAAAAATTATAATCGGTTTCCGATTCTAAATCGACAAAACGGGATTGTCCCTGCATTTTGCGAAAAATAATACCACGCAACGATTTATACAGGTAATTTTTTACCGATGCCGGCGTGCCAAGCGTTGCCCTGTTTGTCCAAAGTTTAATAAACAAGTCATGAATAGCATCTTCAATAATATTTACGTCGCGGGTAAATTTGTAACCGTAATTATTGAGTACTTTAAAATGGTTGTTGTAAAGCTGTGTGTAGGCATCCCAGCTGCCCTCTTTAAAGGCAAGCCATGTTGCAACATTGTCGTCGTAAATACCTACAATACTTTCGGACATAATTAAGCTAAAATCATCTACTTTTTAAAAAATGAATTTAAGTACAATGTAATAAAATATAACAATAATTTTACAGAAACAACCTATTTAGTTTATTTGCTTATTGGGCTAAGCCAAGGTTTTGACTGGTATTGATAAATTTTGCGAAAATGTAGCCGGGGGAGGGCAGCGCGTTTAAGATATTTTGCTATCCGCCTATTATTACATTAAAGGCGCCTAACATTATTTGGCCACCATGCGCGGTTTTATCACCAAGCCTCGCGGCCGGACTCCCTCCTATAATTACAGAGGCCGACCCTGTAACAATGGAGTCTGGCGGGCCAACGCAAAGTGCCATATCACCTACCCTTGCAGCAGGCACTCCACCAATTAAAACTGTTGGTTCGCCGGGGCCAATAATCGGCCCGCCCACATGTGGTATTGGCACAGCCGCCGGTGTAAGCATGGGGCATTCATGAAAATCTGTAAGTCTGGCAGCTGCTGGCATGTTAGTTAATCATTATCATGGCACTTTTCAGCGTCAGTTGCATTCCGCCCATTAACTCAGCAGTCTCTGCGCCGGTTGCCGAATATTGCATGTCTGCAATTTCTTTAATGTTCATTCCATTCACATTCACATCTCCGCCAGATGCCTGGATATTTATTCCCTGGGTACCTTTTATATTGATTTGCTGACCGGCCTCAAAATTTATATTTTTTTCACTTTTAATCGTAATCCCACCTTCCGCCATAATAATACTATTGCTGTTTTGATCTTTTATAGTTACTTGTTTATCTTTATCACTAATCACCACATTGTTACCGGCAGGGGTAGATAATGTTAGCACCTCATTTTCATCGTCAAACTGTATAGTTATACCCGACCGCGATTTCAGGCCTTTAATAGAATTAATTTGATCGGCGGCAAAAGGGGTTTTTAACTTAGGATTGCTATACATGCTTCCTAAAATAACTGGGTAACGGGGATCTTCATTTAAAAAACCTAATACAACCTCGTCGCCAACCTCGGGCAAAAAGAAGGCACCGGCATCGCTGCTTGAATAAAAATTGGATAATCTTGCCCATAGGCCATTTTCACCTTGATCAAACATAGGTACATTAACCAGGATTCTGAATTGGTTGTCCGGATCGGCACCGATTGCTTTTACCGTTCCGTTAAGCAGGCCATGTGTTGCGGGCAAAAGGCCAGACGCCGACGGCGCTATTACATCGGCTTTTTCGATAAGCCAATCTGCCGGCAGTCCGACAGCAACTTCTGTGAACCAGTTGCCGTCGTTGATATTGTGAGTAACGCCTGAAATAATATGATCACCATTAAACCTGTCACCTAGACCCTGAAGTGTAATATATTTACCAGGCTCCACTAAACAAGTTCCCTGGAATTTAGCGTTGCCTAAAATTTTGGCATAAGCGCTTTTAATAACCTGCGCGTTTGACCAGATTGTTAATTCGGTCGTATTTAGGGCAGCTGTTGTTTGTTGTCTATAGTCAGCTAACTCAACTACCTCAGATAATGCTTTCGACGTAAGGTTACCCGGACCGGCAATACTGTTTACCACGTTGGCCGTATTAACTATCTGCTGTGCATAATCCCATGAATTTGATGTGATACTGCCCAACTGCGATACCGAATTTAAACTGGCATTAAATTCCAATAAGCTTTCTCCGTAACCAACA
Organism: Mucilaginibacter sp. P4_C11; assembly: GCF_056402115.1. Taxonomy (NCBI): domain Bacteria; kingdom Pseudomonadati; phylum Bacteroidota; class Sphingobacteriia; order Sphingobacteriales; family Sphingobacteriaceae; genus Mucilaginibacter; species Mucilaginibacter sp. P4_C11. The sequence goes on from NZ_JBFUIA010000031.1 coordinate 12,895, forward strand.
GTAATAATCGGTGTGGTATCGGCATCAGGTTTTACTACCGATATTTTTCCATTTAAAGCAACCACCAGCAAGCCATTTGCCTCTGCCTGCGAAACAATGTAAGCCCAATCTGTTACATAATACTGAACCTGTTGTGGCCGCACAACATTGGTGGCCGTGATATTGGCCGAGAGGCCATAGCTTGATACAATGGAAGCAATTATATCACTATCTTTTTTATCAACGAAGGTTACGCACTTTCTGCTAACAGTCATTTTAACAGCCACATCCATGCATTCAATTTCCAGTGCCGATCCTACTAAACTGTCTACACGAATTGTTTGCTTTGTTATAATACCCTTAAATATTAAGCTATTGCTCAAGTCATAACCGGCTTCGATAGTGATGGAAGCGCCGGGAACAAAGGTACTTGATGAGCTGGCGTCAAATGTGCCGGTATCTGCCCTGCCATCTAATATTATGATCCTGGCTATCGGGATGCAGTTCACTTTCTTTTCTACGTTAACGGATACTATCATTAATGCATCAGCAATAGGCTTCGCGTCAACATTAATCGCAAACGAAACTATAACACCGCCTGTAACTGCGCTTGAGGTTGCCATTGGCTATTTAATTTAGGTTTTGAGGTAGTTTTGTGATTTTTAAAAACGCTGCAATATAAGATTTTATGTGATGCTTTTTTATGACAACGTCTACCTTGCAATAAACTTTGCTTGCTTTTAATAACGATAATAGCTTTTTCTTTCCACCCCTTTTAATAAATTAAATATCCATAAATATTTAGGTTAGTTATTATCAGCATTACCTCCTCTGCAATGTCTCCCCAGCGCCATCAGCTAACAATACCAACAGTATAAAAAAACTCCGACCTGTTATTCAAGGGCGGAGTTTTTTATTGAATGATATTTTGGTTTAATTATTAAGAGGCCTTTGCCAGTTTGTAACCAGGTTCGGCAGTTAATGTACGCTTTACAGTTGGGATAGCAGGTTCCCGGTATTTTTCTTTCAGTTTTTTAAATATCTGGAAACTAAAGGCGTCCTTCATGGGTAAATTCCATTTGGCAATAGACGCCGGGTGTAATTGTAAACTATCCGTTGGAACCCTTAAGTTCATATGATTGATGTGCGTAAGACCGGTAATTTTATCGGTATCAAATATCACAAAGGTATCAACTGTGTTGCCCCGCGCATCGGTGTAAATTACTGACTCATGTTCGTTAAAAGTTTTCATAGTGTTGGTAGATATATTTTGATAACAAGAAAACAAAGCAAAGGTTTTATAACTATTAATTAATTTAATTTTAAACAAACTTAATTAATTAAGGATACAGTATTAAAACCGTTATCCTTCATCAAAATAAAACAGCTCTTTTCGCATACTGTTGGCGCCCCCTTTGCAACACCTTTCATGCACCTTTATATTACCTTACAGCCGCCTTTTATACACCTGACAATAAACTTAGTGCGGCGGAGATATTTCTGCTATTTTTGTTTAAACCGAAAAACGCAGTTATGAAACGTATTTATTCCCTGGCACTGGCTATTTTTTTTGCCATGAACCTGTTTGCCCAGCAAAGCAAACCTGATACGGCAAAAGAAGACTTTAAAGACGATTGGGCTGCCCTATCGCACTACAAAAAGGAAAACCAACAGTTAGGCGAACCCAAACCCGGCGAAAAACGCGTGGTTTTTTTAGGTAGTTCGATATTTGAGTTCTGGAAGGCCAGGGTGCCCGAATTTTTTTCCGGCCGACCATATCTCGACCGCGGCATTGCCGGTCAAATTTCGCCGCAGTTGTTAATCCGTTTCAGGCAGGATGTAATTGATTTAAAAGCCAAAGCGGTTATTATACTGGCCGGCAGTAACGATATTGCCGCGAATACCGGGCATGTGAGCAACCAAACTATTATGGATAATGTACGCTCGATGGCCGAATTGGCTAAGCTGCATGGTATCAAAGTAATCCTTTGCCAGTACCTCCCGGTATTTGATTATCCATGGCGTAAAGGCCTTAAACCAGCCGATAAGATTATCAGCTTAAATAAAGAAATTAAGGCCTATGCCGAAGCTAATAACTTTACCTTGCTCGACTACTTTTCGCCACTGGCCGACGAGCGCAACGGGCAAAAGGCCGAATTAACAACCGATGGTGTACACCCCAATGTGGCAGGTTATAAAATTATGGCAAAGGTTACCGAAGAAGCCATAGCCAAAGCCTTAAAATAAACACTTGTTTTATAGCCGCTTGCAAATATAATGGCATTTGTGTAGTTTAGAACCACCGGTTGTACTACCGGCAGTTTTAAATACATTGCTACTTACCCTTAAAACATCACATTATGCCTAATCACCTGTCTCCACTCGGAATTTTCCACACTGCTATCAGTATCCTTGCCGTACTTGTTGCACTTTATGCTTTATTTCGCCAGGGGAAAATCGATCCGAAAAGCGGTCCCGGTAAATTATATATCTTGTTTACTATTATCGGTTGCCTTACAGCCCTGCCCATCATGAAAACCGGGCACTTTACCGCGGGCCATGGTTTGGCTGTTATCGTTTTAGCAGCGTTACCTTTGGGCATTTACGCCAAATCAATTAGTTTTTTAGGAAAATCGGCCGAATATGTACAGGTTTTCATCATGTCGCTCACCTTGTTTTTTTCCATGATACCAGCTACCATCGAAACCTTAACCAGATTACCCATCAGTCATCCGCTGGCCGCAGATCCTAATGATCCCGTGGCTAAAATGGGCTTAATGACACTTGTTGCCGTATTTGTAATCGGCGTTTTATACCAGTTATTGAAAATCAGGTCAAAAAGAAAAGCAGCCGGAACACCCGATGTCAATTTAAGCTGATAGCGCAATTTACGCTTGCCTAAACGCAATATTCCTTTCGGCCATTAATGCTTTAAGTATTTGCAGGCCCTTTTTGCCTGTGCCATGTAGTTTCATAAAATCAGCTTCGTGCCAGGCCGACAACTGGTTTATATCCGTTATTCCGGCGTTGGCTAAGGCGCGCTGTGCCGGGCTCGAAAGTTTTTGCAATGGGTTGCTGTTGTTCTTCTCTTTCATCTCCATTAGGTTTAATAATCAAATTTAACACCTGTATTTCTTTACAACACGGTACCGGCGCGACAAATTATCGGGCTGGTTGCGACTATCCGAAATTAATACCCATATTGTAACATGAAAAAATACTACCTGTTAGTGTTCCTGTTTTTTGCCGGCTTAATAGGCTCGGCCATATATCCGCATGATTATTTCACCTGGATATTGGAAGTTTTTCCGGCAATTTTAGGTTTTATCGCCCTGGTTTTAACATTCAACAAATTCAGGTTCAGCTATTTTACCTACATCATGATACTGGCGCATTGCTATGTTTTGTTTATAGGTGGCCATTATACCTACGCGCTGGTGCCACTGTTTGATTGGGTAAAGGATATTTTTCACCAGGCACGTAATAACTACGATAAAGTTGGCCATTTTACCCAGGGCTTTGTACCTGCCTTGATAGCCCGGGAATTATTTATCAGGAAAAATATTATCCAAAAACGCGGTTGGCTGGCCGTACTAACGGTTTGCGTTTGTACCACCATCAGCGTATTATATGAGTTTATAGAGTGGTTTGTATCCGTGGCTTCCGGTTCATCCGGCGATTCATTTTTAGGCACCCAGGGCGATATCTGGGATACGCAATCAGATATGCTTTTCGCGATGATTGGCGCAACCTGTATGGTTATATTTTTTGCAAAACTACAGGATAAGCAGATAAGGGATTTAGATTTGGCAAAGTAAAGGCAACCACAGCTTATTTAATATTTAACCCTAACGGTTGCTATTATTAACGGGCTAACCAGTGTAGGTTGCTTAACATTGCCAGCCTCAAAAAGAAACTAAGCTTAACTACTAATTAAGCGGCGCGTTTTAAATAATGATCAACCAGGCGGGTTAAATCGGTAAGTTCAAACGGTTTGCTTAACCATGCGTCGGCACCGCACGCCTTAGCAATATCTGCCAAATCAGGATAACCGGAAATCAGGATAACAGGGATATGATAGGTTAAAGGGTGCTTTTTGATAGCAACACAAAGCTCGCTGCCAAAGCCGTCTTTTAGCTTATGATCAACCAATACCATATCGGGCATGTGTAATATAACACCCTTTATCGAGTTTTTATCAAAAGAGGCAACGGTTCGATAGCCCTCTTCATGCAGGATCATCTGTATCGCATCAGACAGATCTGCATCGTCTTCAACAACAAATATTTTTTTACTCATAGGTTTATTATAATAGATATACAAAGCTACAGAAGTTTATTTGTAACCATCAATTATAAATTAACAATTTTAAACCCTAAGCAACCATTGTGTTCATTTTTTTACAATGTCATTATCAACAAACAGATGGTAAAAAAAATTTTTAACAGCCAAACAAATCATTGCCATTTTCCTTAAATAACTGACAATTTAAGTTTTTAATAACGGACACTATCCCCTATGAAAATAACAACGTACCCCGGTAAATCATTCCCACTTGGAGCAACATGGGATGGCAAGGGCGTAAATTTTACACTATATTCCGAGAACGCTACCGGCGTTGAACTTTGCCTGTTTCACAGCCCCGAAGACGAAATAGAAACAGAAAGGATCCCGGTTACCGAATATTCCGAACTCATCTGGCACATCTATATTCCCGGTTTAAAACCCGGTCAGCTTTACGGTTACCGGGTAAGCGGCCCCTACGAGCCCGAAAACGGACACCGTTTTAACCCTAATAAGCTTTTGCTTGACCCATATGCCAAAGCCATATCGGGCACCATTAACTGGGACGACTCCCTATTTGGCTACCAGATAGGCAACGATGAAAAAGACCTGAGTTTTAGCGAAACCGATAATGCCGCCTTTGTACCCAAATCGGTAGTTATTGATCATAATTTTGATTGGGAGGGCGATAAAGCCCCCTGTGTAGAGTACTATAACTCGGTGATATACGAAGCCCACGTTAAAGGTTTCACCAACATGCATCCCGAAATCCCGGAAGAGATTAGGGGCACCTATGCCGCCATCGGTCATCCGGTAACTATCAAATATTTAAAAGAGCTGGGCATAACAGCTATCGAACTGATGCCTATTCACCATTTTTTAAATGACAGGCACCTGGTTGAAAAAGGCTTAACCAACTATTGGGGCTATAATACCATCGGCTTTTTTGCACCCGATGCCCGCTACTCATCAAGCGGTGTACGCGGCGAGCAGGTTACCGAGTTTAAAACCATGGTAAAAGAGCTGCACAAAGCGGGCATTGAAGTAATACTTGATGTGGTTTACAACCATACCGGCGAAGGCAGTGAGATGGGGCCTACCCTATCGTTCCGCGGTATTGATAACTGTTGTTACTACCGCCTGGCCGATGATAACCGGTATTATATGGACTACACCGGCACCGGTAACACGCTGAATGCCAACCTGCCCAATGTATTGCGCCTGATGATGGATAGCCTGCGTTACTGGATACTGGAAATGCATGTGGATGGCTTTAGGTTTGACCTTGCCGCTACCCTGGCGCGCGAGTTGCACGAGGTAAACCGGCTGAGCGCTTTTTTTGATATTATACACCAGGATCCCTGCATATCGCAGGTAAAACTGATTGCCGAACCCTGGGATATTGGCGAAGGCGGCTACCAGGTAGGCAAATTTCCACCGGGATGGGCCGAATGGAACGGCAAATATCGCGATAGCATCCGTGATTTCTGGAGTGGTACCGAAAGCTCACTGGCCGAATTTGGCGACAGGATCACCGGCAGCTCCGATCTTTACAAATCATACCGCAGGCCAACTGCCAGCATCAACTTTGTAACCGCCCATGATGGCTTTACACTTAACGACCTGGTAACCTACAACGAAAAACATAACGAAGCCAACGGCGAGGACAATAACGATGGCGAAAGCCATAACCGATCCTGGAACTGCGGGGTTGAGGGCCCAACCGACGACAAAGCCATTAACGAACTGCGCGAAAAACAAAAAAGAAATTTTTTAACCACGCTTTTCTTATCGCAGGGGGTGCCTATGCTGGTGGCCGGCGATGAAATGAGCCGTACTCAAAAAGGTAACAACAACACCTACTGCCAGGATAATGAACTAAGCTGGATAAATTGGGAAACCATGGATAAAGACCTGATGGTATTTACCAGCAAACTGATTAAGCTGAGGAAAGAGCATGCGGCTTTCTCGCGCAAAAGCTGGTTTAAGGGCGAGGTTGAAAAGAAAAGCGGCGTAGCCGATATTGCCTGGTTTTTGCCCGATGGCTCGGAAATGACAGAGGATAACTGGAACCACAATTTTGCCAAATCGGTAGCCGTATTTTTAAACGGATTGGGGCTGCACAGCGTTAATGCCGAAGGAAATAAGGTGGTAGACGATAGTTTCTATATCATATTCAATGCGCATGACCAGCCTTTAAGCTACCAGTTGCCGCCATCAGAATACGCCGACGACTGGGACTTGCTGATAGACAGCAATAAAAACCCCAACGAAGAAACCAAAGGAACATTTAAAGCACATGAAACTATACAGGTTGAAGGGCGGTCGGTAGTACTGCTTCAGCATCAGCTTATCCACAATGGCGAAACAAAACATCATTAACAGAACATTAGGGGTTAATTTTAACAACGATAAATTTGCCACGGTAAACGTTTGGGCACCGGATGCTAAAGAGGTAACACTGCAAACAGGCAATGCGCAACTTAACCTAACCAAACAGGAACGCGGATACTGGACGCTGGATACCGATAAAATAAAAGCAGGCACTACCTATTGGTTTAAGGTGGATGGTAAACAATTGCCCGACCCGGCATCGCTGCTGCAACCCGAAGGCGTACACGGCCCGTCTGAAGCTGTTGATTTAACATCATTCAACTGGACAGACCAGCAATGGCAAAATACGTTATTGAGCGATTATATTATTTACGAATTACACACCGGAACTTTTAGCGCCGAAGGTGATTTTAAGGGCATTGAAGAAAAACTGGATTATTTAATTGACCTGGGGATTACAGCCATCGAAATTATGCCGGTATCGCAGTTCCCCGGCGACCGAAACTGGGGGTACGACGGCGTTTTTCCGTTTGCCACGCAAAACAGCTACGGCGGCCCGCAAGGCATGCAACAATTGGTAAACGCCTGCCACAATAAGGGGCTGGCAGTTATTCTTGATGTAGTTTATAACCACATAGGTCCCGAGGGCAATTATTTTGGCCGGTTTGGTTCCTACTTCACCGATAAATACCACACGCCCTGGGGAGCAGCCATTAATTTTGATGATGCCGGATGCGACGAGGTGCGACGATATTTTATCGAAAATGTGCTCATGTGGTTGCGCGATTTTCACATAGATGCCTTGCGGATGGATGCTGTACATGCTATCAGGGATTTTAGCCCTGTACATATTTTACAGGAGATAACCGAACATGTTGCCCAACTGGCGCAGCAAAGCTGTAAAACGCACTATTTAATTGCCGAATGCGACCTGAATGACGCCCGGTATATTACCCCAGTACAAAAGGGTGGTTATGGCTTTGATGCCCAATGGATAGATGAGTTTCACCACGCCCTGCGGGTTGCAGCAGGCGGCGAGCGCAACGGCTACTATACCGATTTTAATGGCATAGCCGATTTAGCCAATGCCTACCAAAACGGCTATGTATACCATGGCCAATATTCAGAACAGCGGCAAAAAACCTTCGGCACCCAAACCGATGGTATTAACGGGCGGCAGTTTGTGGTATTCTCGCAAAATCACGACCAGGTGGGCAACCGTATGCTGGGCGAACGTTCAAGCCAGCTGTTTAGCTTCGGGATGCAAAAACTGATGGCCGGAGCCGTCATGATAAGCCCGTTTTTACCTATGCTGTTTATGGGCGAGGAATGGAGCGAAACTAACCCTTTCCAGTTTTTTGTAAGCCATACTGATAAAAAGCTGATTGAAGCCGTGCGCAAAGGCCGCAAAGCCGAATTTGCCGATTTTCATGCCGAAGGCGAAGCACCAGACCCGCAGGCTGTAAGCACCCTTGAAAACTCCAAACTCAACTGGACGTTGCCTCACAAAGGTCAACACCAACTAATGCTGAATTATTACAAAACACTCATCAGCCTCAAAAAACAACAGCCTGCATTTAAAAATACCGATCGGAATAATATGAGTGTAAAAGTTGATGAGGCCGCCCAAACACTCATCATCCAGCGATGGACGGATGAGCAGCGGGTGCTTTGTTTACTCAACTTCAGTAAAAAGGATCAGGAACTGAATATAGACGGCAACAACCAACAATGGCAAAAGCTTTTTGATTCTGCCGAGCCAAAATGGAACGGGCCGGTAGCGTCACCGGCAATAATAAATACAGGCGAGATATCGGTACCGCCCGAATCTATATTGATATACACCCAATATTATGCATAACCCGGCTGCAACGTACAGAATTCAGTTCAATAAGGATTTTACCTTTAAGCATTTAGATACCATTATTCCGTATTTGCAGCAATTGGGCATCGGCACGTTGTATGCCTCGCCTATTTTTGAAGCAACGCCGGGCAGCACCCACGGTTATGATGTGGTTAACCCGCTGCGCATCAATCCCGAAATTGGCACGCTGAAGCAACTGGAAAGCATCAGCAAAAAACTTAAAAAATTAAACATCAGCTGGCTGCAGGATATTGTACCCAACCACATGGCCTACCACGCCAATAACCAGTCGCTGATGGATGTGCTGGAAAAAGGGAGGCGATCTGCCTATGCAGATTTTTTTGATATCTCGTGGTCGGCCCGCGTTTATGACGGCCGGGTAATGGTACCGTTTTTAGGCGTTCCGTTTGAGGAGGCCTTGCTGCAGGGCCAAATTAAAATGGTATTTGCCGGCAACGGTTTTGCTTTTGCCTGCGGCGATCAGCAATACCCGTTAAACCTTCGCTCCTACATTACCATACTGGAGTTGGTGCGGCAGCCTACGCAAATCATCAGCGAACTGGTTGAAGAAGCTAAACAGATTCAGCAGGCAGATGGCGATGTATCGTTCGCATTAAGTTTTGCCGAACTTAAAGAACAACTGGCATCGCTGCATAAACAACCCGCAATAAAAAAGATATTCCGGGCCGTTGTAAGCCATATTAATGGCGACAAAGATTTGCTCAGCCAACTGTCCAACCAGCAATATTACCAGCTTTGCTTTTGGCAGGAAACCGAAAAGCAGATCAACTTCCGCAGGTTTTTTACGGTGAACGGCCTTATCTGCCTTAATATGCAATTGCCTAAGGTGTTTGATAAATGCCATGAGCTGGTTAAGGAGTTGTTGGATAAAAATATTATCCAGGGCCTGCGTTTAGATCATATCGACGGCTTATACGACCCCGCAGGGTACCTGCAACGCCTGCGTACTTTTGCGGGCAAAGAAACTTATATAGTAGTTGAAAAGATACTGGAAGATGGCGAGGCCTTGCCCGCAGATTGGCCCATTGAGGGCACTACCGGGTACGACTTCCTGGCCGCCGTGAACAACCTGTTTACCCAGGCCGAAAGTAAAAAGCAATTTGCCGCCTTTTACCGTGATATTACCCGGGATAAGTTACCCGTAAACAAGGCTATCCTAAAAAAGAAATCGCTGATATTATATGAGCACATGGCCGGCGAATTGCAAAACCTTTACCAACTGTTTTGCGACCTGGAGCTGGCCGATGCATCATCCATCAAAGAAAACAATATTAAGCTTATTATAGCCGAATTTTTGATCCGTTGCCCCGTGTACCGTTATTATGGCAATAGTTTTCCTTTAGCTGCAGAAGATCAGCAGGGCATAAAAGACATATTCAAAAACATCCGCGAAGCAAAACCCGAAATTGAAGCAGCCGCCCGTTTGTTAGAAAACGTATTATTGAAAAACGGCAATGCGGATTATAACAGCCGCGCGCTGCAATTTTACCAGCGCTGTATGCAGTTTACTGGCCCCATAATGGCCAAGGGAGTTGAGGACACGCTGATGTACACGTACGACAGGTTTATAGGCCACAACGAGGTTGGCGATACCCCGGAAACCTTTGGCCTGCCGGTTGATGAATTTCATGCTATGATGGTAAACCGGCAACTACGTTGGCCGCTGGCTATAAATGCCACTGCCACGCACGATACCAAACGCGGCGAAGGCGTAAGGGCAAGGCTAAACGCCATCACCGATATGGCGGCCGAATGGATAACCATTGTAAAACACTGGCAAACTATTAACAGCGGGGCCAAAACCAACAACGCACCCGACGACAACGACGAATACCTGCTTTACCAAACCATTACCGGCAGCTACCCCATGCCCGGCGAAGACCACGATGACTTTGCCAACCGCATTGAAGAATACCTGGTAAAAGGCCTGCGCGAAGCCAAACTGCATACCCAGTGGGCCGAGCCCAATGAGATTTATGAGGACGGCACCAAAAAGTTTGTAAACGCCATACTGAAACCCAGGAGCGATTTTATGAAAAGCTTTTTGCCATTTTTGAAAAAGGTTGCAGATTATGGCATTATCAATTCGCTTGCACAAACGGTTTTAAAATTTACCTGCCCCGGTGTGCCGGATGTTTACCAGGGCTGCGAACTTTGGGACCTAAGCATGGTTGACCCCGACAACCGCCGCCCGGTGGACTATAACTTAAGGGCGAAAGCACTGGATGCTATAGCCGGTAATAAAACCGATGTTAAAGCACTTTGGAAAAACCGCTACAACGGCCACATCAAGCTTTGGCTTACCAGCGTATTATTTAACCAACGCAGAGATAATCCGCAGGTATTTAAAAATGGTGATTATATTCCCTTGACAGTTAAGGGCAAATACCAGGACAATATGATAGCATTTGCCCGGAGCAGCCACGATGGTTGGTATATTGTAGCCCTGCCTTTACACCTGGCCCAAATTAACACCGACAGCACCAGGCCACATGAGCTGGATTGGCAAAACACCCGGGTTGTTTTACCGCCTGCTGCACCTTCCCAATGGCGGGCAATAACCGGAGGGAAAACATTTACTGCTATAAACGAAATTGAGGTAAGTACAATATTTAAGCAAATCCCGCTTACCGTACTTAAATCGGTTAAGGGTTGATAACAAAAAGGGAGCGAAATTTTAAAGCAGATCACCCGCCCAACAGGTCATAAATATAAAAGCCGGATGAAAAATAAATCTCCATCCGGCTAAATCACTCTAAAACAATCACCTCTTAATTAAATAGGAAGTATAAACAAATTATATATAGATACTTTAACAAGTACTATTAATTAAATGTTACAACAAAGGTATCTATAATATACAGCAAGCGTGTGATAACCCGGTCATTTTTACGGGATACTGACATTTAATACTAACCGGTATTTAATAGGTTGTATTAACAATAAAGCAACCCTTTGATAAATATATCGGTAAGCAAAAGCTTCTTGCTCCTGATCTCTTCCAGGTGCTCTTTGCGGGGGAAACTGTTTTTCTTTTGAGATACCGGGCCTACCCTGATACCGTGCATGGCATCCAATAAAAGGTCAACCAATTCCTCGGGGTTTTCAATCGGGTTTATGCAGCCTTTTTCCATCTCATTTTTAACAGCATTGGTTAACAAAGTGAGTTCGGCTTTGTGCACCTGCTCAACAATTTCCCAAATGGTATCTGGCAAATTTTGCTCGTTAAGCCTGAAAAAGTCAAAAAAGTTATAATTACTTACAATAAAATCGTGGTGGGTATTGATCTGGAAAACAAAAGCTTCTTTAAGGCTGCCGAATGTATCGGCCTTTTCTTCCAGTTTTTTCAGGTAGTCTACAGCCAGTTTTCGCATTACGGCCATGTACAGCTGGCTTTTATCCGGAAAGTAATAATACAGCAGTGCTTTTGACATTGAAAGGTCGCCGGCAATTTCATTCATCGTGGTTTTTGAATAGCCATAATGTAAAAAACGCTCGTACGATGCCTCTAATATCTTTTCCCTTTTTATGTCCTGATGGTCGTGGGTTGTAGCCATTGCCGTATCAATTATTAAATTCCAGTCAGCATAAAAACTAAATTCCTGACTTTTTAAACAAATCTATCAAAAAATCTATACATAACTGTAGCAACACCCCTTTGATTACGTGTTGTTAAAACAATTTTACATTCGTAGTATTTATGATAGTAATTAACTAACGTTATAAGCATGAATATCATTAACAGACTCCCCCCTGATCTGCTTGAATTTTCTAAACAAATCCCTGCCTTCGTATGGAACCTTATTATAACAGTAACAGCTATCCTGGTAGGTTTACTCATAAAACTTGCAGTTACACGTTTGTTTAGGGTATATGCAAAAAAAGAAGAGACGGATTACTCTTTCTTCAGGTCGGTTATTGTCAACCTGGGCAAGGCCATCACATATTTCATCCCTTTATTCCTGTTTAACCTGTTTATCCCGCTGATGCGGATGGATAAGGCCTACCTTAGTCCGCTTGATAAAACAATCGAGATTTTCCTGACCATATCATTCGCCGGTATCCTGGTACGCTCCATCAGGGTACTCGAAGATTACATCTACCACACGTACGACCTGAACAAGGCCGATAACCTGGTTGAGCGTAAAGTGCGCACGCAAATACAATTTATCCGCAAGTTTTTGGTGGTGCTTATTGTGTTTGTAACCATTGCCATCATACTGCTCAGTTTTGACAGCATGCGCAAAATTGGTACAGGTTTGTTAACGGGAGTTGGTATAGGCGGTATAATTGTAGGTTTTGCGGCGCAAACCTCATTGGGTAACCTGCTGGCCGGCTTCCAGATAGCGTTTACCCAGCCAATCCGTATTGATGATGTGTTGGTGGTGGAAGGCGAATGGGGCCGCGTGGAGGAGATTACGCTAACCTACGTGGTGCTTAACATCTGGGATAAAAGAAGGCTGATACTCCCTATCAACTACTTCATCACCAAGCCCTTTCAAAACTGGACACGCACCTCATCCGAAATTTTGGGCACGGTGTTTTTGTATGTGGATTATACTATTCCGCTGGATGCTATCCGTACGGAGTTTGAGCGGCTGATTAATTTGAGCCCGCTGTGGGATAAAAAAGTGCAGGTGGTACAGGTAACGGATACCAAAGAAAACAACATTGAGGTACGGGTACTCATGAGCGCCCGCAACTCTTCAGAAGCATTTGACCTGCGCTGCTATATCCGCGAAAACCTGGTTGGCTTTATCCAGCAAAACTACCCTGGCAGCTTGCCAAGAATCAGGAACGAGGTTAGTAACCTTGAAAAATATTTGCAGCCTAAAGCCGAGGCTTAAGCTGCTTTTGAAAATTCAATACCGCTGCCAATTACCAGGGCATCTTCTATAGCGCCAACAAACGGGTCGGTTACATTGCTTGCTTTTACAGCATCTTTACGTAACCAAAAGCTGCCAAATGTTGATGCAAATGCCGCCGCGCCGCCAATTAAAGCGCCGGTAGCCGGGTTGCCTCCTGTGGCTTTATACACACTGGCGCCGGCAAGCGCTCCGGACATCATCCTGAACACAACCGAAACCGGTTTAACCCGGTCTTTAGCCGAGGGCAGTTTATCGCCGATGATTTCGCCTGCTGCCAATATTTTCAACGCCAGCGCGACATTTCTGGACTGCATGAACTTTAATGGCGAGTGATCGAGTCGTTTGGTTTGATGATGGCTTAATATATGACTGGCAATAACCGGCGCCGACGCCGACCGCATGCCGGCCAAAGCGCCCAACCCCATAACCTGCCAAAAAGGATGTGATATTCTGAGTTCCATGTTGATGCTTATTATATGATAATAACCATGCATTGCCGATTATGTTCTGTATAAAACAACAAATCACAGGCAGCGCCAACTGTCCTCAACCTTTAGTAAAAGCAAAAAATCTTGATACTTACTACTTGCTACTAAAAAAACTAACTTAATATATCCCTCACCACCTTCCCCTCCACATCGGTAAGCCTGAAACGGCGGCCCTGGAACTGGTAGGTAAGCAATTCGTGGTTGATACCCATCAGGTGCAGTAGCGTGGCCTGGAAATCGTGCACATGCACCGGATCTTTTACAATATTGTAGCTAAAATCATCCGTTTCGCCATAGCTGATGCCGTGTTTTACGCCGGCACCGGCCATCCACATAGTAAAGCAGCGCGGGTGATGATCGCGGCCATAATTGTCGGCACTTAGCTTGCCCTGCGAGTATGCTGTGCGGCCAAATTCGCCGCCCCAGATAACCAGGGTATCATCCAGCATACCGCGTTGTTTCAGGTCTTTAATCAGCGCAGCGGTGGCCTGGTCGGTGGCCTTACATTGGCCGGCTATGCCCGATGGCAGATTGCTATGCTGATCCCAGCCCTGGTGGTATAGCTGCACAAACTTCACATCTTTTTCCAGCAGTTTTCGCGCCAGCAGGCAATTGGCAGCATAGGTGCCGGGGTCTTTACTATCGGGGCCGTACATGTCAAAAATTTCTTTGGGCTCGTTGGCGGTGCTCATTACCTCGGGTACCGAGGTTTGCATGCGGGCAGCCATTTCATACTGCGCTATGCGGGCATCAACTTCCGGATCGGCATAGGCGGCGTTTTGGAGGTTGTTCAGTTTTGACAGGTATTCCAGCATTTCCTTTCTATCTGCGCCATCATAGCCTTCGGGGTTATTCAGGAACAAAACAGGGTCTTTACCCGAACCAAACTGCACTCCCTGGAACTTGGATGGCAGGAAACCGTTACCCCATAGCCGGGCATACAAAGGCTGGTCTTTAGGTGCGTTTTTTGAAACCAGCACAATAAAAGTAGGCAGGTTTTGATTATCCGATCCTAAACCATAGCTAATCCAGGAGCCTATCGATGGCCTGCCCGGTAGCTGGTTTCCGGTTTGCAGGAAAGTTATAGCCGGATCGTGATTTATAGCTTCAGAATACAGCGATTTTACAATACACAACTCATCTACCACCTGCGCGGTAAAGGGCATCAATTCGCTCATCCAGATTTGGCTTTGGCCATGCCGGTTAAATTTACAAAATGATGGGGCCAGTGGCAGCACACTCTGGTTGGCGCTCATCCCGGTAAGCCTTTGCCCCTGCCGTACCGAATCGGGCAGGTTTTGGCCAAGCATGGTAGCCAGTTTGGGCTTATAATCAAAAGTTTCAAATTGCGATGGGCCGCCCGCCTGGAAAAGGTATACTACCCTTTTGGCCTTCGGTGCAATTTGCGGCAGGGCGCTCAAAATATCATCCTCCAGGCTGCCCTGGCGTTTAAGCGGGCTGCCAAAAACACTGTTGCCAAACAACGATCCAACGGCAAGCGCACCCAAACCCAGTGATGTTTTGGTTAAAAAATTGCGCCTGTCCATCTTCCGGTGAAGCTCATTAAACTCCGGCGTATGCAGCCTGAATTCCTCATCATGGTGAAAATCTGACATGGTGTTTTATCTTTTGGTTAATGATGCGTCTGAATTTAAAATGGCACTCGCCACCACGGTATTGGCGGCTATTAAAGCGCCATCCAGTTTTTTATCTACCTGGTATTGGCCGGCGGTAAGCCAGCCCTTTTGTTTCTCGGGGTGTGTTTTAAACTTCTTGAGTTCTACCTGTTGCAGGGCCATTAACAGGCTTACTTCGTCGGCTGTGGGGTTTCGGCTGGTTAGTTTGCGGTAGGCGGTGGTTATAGCTGCCTTGCCATCAGCGTTTCGGGTCATTTGCTCGCCCAAAACTTTGGCGGCCTCCACAAACGTAGGATCATTCAGGGTTACCAAAGCCTGCAATGGCGTATTGGTTTTTTGCCTGCGGATAATACAATAGCTGCGCGATGGCGCATCAAAAGTAGCCAATGTTGGGTTGGGGACAGATCGTTTTACGATAACGTACAAACTGCGCCGGTACACCGCCTTGCCTGTATCCGGCGTATAGGTGGTATTGTTAATCTCCCATAAACCGGCAGGCTGGTATGGTTTTATACTTTTACCGCCTATTTGGGTATTTAACAACCCGCTGGCAAATAAGGCATTGTCGCGGATCATCTCGGCAGGCATCCGGTACGCCGGGCCGTGCGACAGGTAACGATTTTCGGGATCTTTCTCGGCGGCCTCTTTTGCCGGCCGCGAATCCTGGCGGTACGTAGCCGACATCACGATGAGTTTGTTCAAAGCTTTCATATCCCAGCCTTGCTCAACAAAGGTTGTGGCCAGCCAGTCAAGCAATTCGGGGTGGCTTGGCATTTCGCCCTGGTTGCCAAAGTCTTCGCTGGTTTTCACCAGGCCGGTTCCAAAAAAGTTTTGCCACAAACGGTTTACCGCTACCCTTGCAACCAACGGATTATCGGCATTGGTAGCCCATTGCGCCAGGCCATACCTGTTTTTAGGCAAATCAGCAGCAAATGGCAGTATCGCCTCGGGCGTGTTGGGAAAAACCTGTTCGCCGGGCATATCGTAATTGCCGCGGTTAAGCAGGTATGAGTTTTTCGGCTTAGCCATTTCCTGCATCACCATCAACTCGGCCACGTTTTCGGTCGAATCGGATAAAGTAGTGCGCAAAGCGGTTAACTTTTTTGTTTCGACCAACATCAGCGGGTCAACGGCGGTAAGGTAGTAGGCTTTTAGCTTACCAATATCATCGGCACCCAGGGCATCCTTGCTTTTTGCAGCCACCTGCTGCCAGCTATCCTTTTGCGCCAGTATTTTCACCTCGAAAGCGGTAAGGGTCCGGTTGTACACCACAATATCATCTACCTTGCCATCTTTAAAACCACGCCCGCGTTCCCAGGCGCCAACCTGTAAACCGGGCTGGCCGTCGCCCATAAATAAAATATCCTTGGTAAGCTGATCCATGGTGGTTTCCATTTTCATTTCGCTGCCATCCAGGTACAATTTAAAACCGGCGGCAATTGCCGATCCATCATAGGTAGCAGTAAGCTGCATCCATTTATCGCGGGGCACATCGTCAACGGTAACCAGGGTTATAGCATTTGAAGGCCCTGTGTGGGCCATGTTGAGTTCCAGCTTATTGTTTTTGAGGTATAAATGATAGCCCCTGAAATTGTACAGCCGTTCGGAGTTACCTTTATGGAAAATAACACCTTCGCCCAACTGTTTAGGAATGTTAACCCAAATACCGATGCTAAAGGGCTGCGATTTGCGGAAGACGCCAATCTTATTCAAATCCAGCCAGGTATCGCCATTTAAGGCCAATGCCTTACCATCGCCCTTAGCCTCAAATAAAGGTGCATCGCCGGCCTGGCCGCCTTCGCGTTTCATGGTGCCCAAATCTTTAGGGTTTACGCTGCTTGCCAGGTCACTCCTATCAAAATTGAAACTGGCCTGCAAGCCATTGGCAGGGATTTTTTCGGTGGCCAGTTCTTTATACCTACCATCGGCAAGCCATTTATCAAAATCAGCTATAGCCTTACTTTCTGTTTGGGCTATGGTGTTTTTTTGCAGCGCGATGTTGTCATTAATAAAAGTAAGTATTTTTTCCTTTTGAGCCGTTGGCAGCATTAATGTTGGCGTTGGCAAGGCATCGTCCCAGGATATTTGCCCCGCCTCTTTTACGTTATTAAAAAAGCTGAACAGCTGGTAGTAATTTTTTTGCGATATCGGGTCGAATTTATGGTCATGACATTTGGCGCAGCCTACAGTCATGCCTAATACAGCGCTGCCAAAGGTATTGGTACGGTCAATCACATATTCCGTTTGGTACTCCTCCTCAACAACGCCCCCCTCCATATTTTGCTGGTGATTGCGGTTAAAAGCGGTAGCAATGATCATATCTTTTGTAGGGTGCGGCATCAAATCGCCGGCCAATTGCCACTGGATAAATTTATCGTAGCTAAAGTTGCTGTTAAAAGCCTTAATTACCCAATCGCGATAGGGCGACATATCCCTTATCCTATCTACCGTGTACCCATGCGAATCGGCAAAACGGGCGGCATCCAGCCAGTCTACAGCCATTTTTTCGCCATAATGGGGCGATGCCAGCAGGCGGTCTACCTGTTTTTCATAGGCATTGGACGATGCATCTTTTAAATAATCATCAATCTCTTTAAGCGTTGGCGGCAGGCCGGTAAGGTCAAGCGAAAGCCTGCGTAATAGCAATTCTTTATCGGCTTCTTTAGATGGCAGCAGATTTTGCCGTTTAAGCCTGTCCAGCACAAAGTTGTCAATAGGGTTATTCACAAGGCCGTCAACCACCGGTACAGCCGCCTTTACCGGTTTTACAAAGGCCCAATGGGGTTTGTATACAGCCCCTGTTTTTATCCATTTTATAATTACAGCCTTTTCATAAGCCGACAATGTATGGTGCGATTCGGGAGCAGGCATCAGGTAGGTTGAATCGGTTGATAAAATGCGTTTTACCATCTCGCTATGCTGCAGGTCGCCGGGTTTAATGGCTACCACGCCTATATCGTCGGGTATTTCGGCGTAGGCATTTGCAGCTATGTCCAACCTTAAACCCGCCTTTTGTTTGTTTTTATCGGGACCATGGCAGGCAAAGCATTTGTTGGATAGTATGGGCTTTACATCAATGTTATAATCAACCGTTGGCGGCAGGGCATCGTATGCTTTTTGCACATCGGCGGGCAAATCCACAGCCGATGAATAAAAAAATAAACCGCTGCCTGTTACCATTACGGCACTCAGCGTTACTAAAAAAGACCTCAGCATCATACAATTTATCAGGTTTGATAATCTGGATAAAGCTACGCGGAGCCGCCGAATAAAAATTTCACAAAGGCCACATCAATTTGCACAAATCCGACTTTTACGGGTCATTCTGACGATAAATTCATTAAATTGCATCCCCTTACAGGTATGAACAAAAGCGTTTTAAGATCGACATTCAATTTACTGAACATTGATCATGTAGAGCTGAACAAAAACTGGAACTATAAAAACGTGACCAGTACATTTTACCGGCTTTATTATATCGACGGCGGTGAAGGTGTGCTATATAATGCCGATAGCAGCATTAAACTGGAGCCCGGCTTTATATACCTGGTGCCGAGTTTTACCACCTGCAATTATTATTGCGACAACTATTTAAGCCAGTACTACATCTGCTTTGCCGAGGAATCTGCTGACGGGGCTTCGCTGTTTTCATCAAACCGTAAAATATTCAAGTTAAAAGCCGCCGATAATGCCCTGGCATGTTTTAAACGAATACTACAACTAAACCCTAACAGGAGTTTGTATATATCCTACAATCCCAAAGTTTACGAGAAGCGCCCGGTGCAAAAAAACTTTGAGGAATTGAACCAACTGATGCATGCATCGGCTTATATGGAAACTTACGGCTTGCTTTTGCAATTGGTATCGATGTTTTTAAAACCGGATGTTTTTTTGATGGAAGATAAAAGCATCATCCACTCCAAAATATCTGATGCTATCAATTATATACAAACCAACCTGCACCAAAACATTACGGTTGCCCAACTGGCCAAACGCGCCAACCATAATGCCGATTATTTTTCGCGCCTTTTTTTTGAGAACACCGGCGAACGGCCCTTAACCTACATTCAATCAAAACGCATTGAACGCGCGCAATTGTTGCTTACCACAACCAGTTTGCCTTTTTATGAAATAGCCGCCGAAACGGGTTTTGAGAGCCTCGCCTATTTTTCGAGGGTGTTCAGGAATATTACCGGGCAAACACCCGGATCATATAAAAAAAACAGCCTGGTGATGTAACAGTCTTCCTCATTTCGCTATTAAATTCTGATTAATGCAAATAAAATATTAGTTTTAAAACTGTTTGCCTAAACATTGGGCGCAAATTGAAAATTTGATTCTTTATGATAGGAGTAGAACCCGCTGTCACCATTTTTCTTACAACCCAACTGCGTAAAAGTTTAAAAGACCGGGGCATCGTTAGCGAATGGGATAAATATCTTTTGTATGTATTGTATGGCGCAATAGCCATAATGATGGGAAGCATTTTTCTTGAAAAAGAAGGACTCATCAGGTGGGTAGGCCACGCAACATTGGTCTGGCTAATTTCATTGCCTTTTACAAGACCTGAATTTAAAGAAAACAGATCTATCATTAACTGGGTGCTTCCTTTTGCTGCTGCTGTTATTGTTAGCGACCTTATATTACTGGTTGTACCCCAATTTCATGAGGATCACGATGAACTTTTTCAAAACTTTATAAACTTTACGGTTCTCTGGCTTTTTGCCATGTGGTGGATAAACCGCAAACAAGCCAAAGCACTTGAAACAGAACGAATAAAGCGCCGCAATGAAGAAGAACAAAACCGCATGATGGCTGCCATGAAAGTTAACCTGGAAAGCGAAGTAAAGCAACGTACCGCCGAACTAACCAACCAGAAGGAAGAACTGCAGCACGCCCTATCCGAACTGAGAAGCACGCAGGCGCAACTGGTACAGCAGGAAAAAATGGCATCGCTGGGCGAGCTTACCGCAGGTATAGCCCATGAAATTCAAAACCCGCTTAATTTTGTAAATAACTTTAGCGAAGTGAGTATTGAATTACTGGACGAACTTAAAGATGAGGTGCTAAGCAAGCTGCCCGACGATATTAAACAGGAAGCGGATGATATTATAAGCGATATTACCCAAAATCTAACCAAAATAAACCAACACGGCAAACGCGCTGATGCCATAGTAAAAGGGATGCTGCAGCACTCACGTACTACTACAGGTAAAAAAGAGCCAACCGATATTAATGCGCTTGCCGATGAATACCTGCGCTTAAGCTACCATGGTTTACGGGCCAAAGACAAAATGTTTAACGCCGGCATGAAAACCAGTTTCGATGAAAACATTGGTAAAATTGATGCCATTCCGCAGGATCTGGGGCGGGTATTACTAAACCTGTTTAACAATTCGTTTTACTCAGTAGCCGAAAAGAAAAAGCAAAATATTGCCGGCTACGAGCCAACTGTAACCGTGGTTACCAAAAAATTGGCAAACGCTGTTGAAATTACCGTAAGCGATAATGGTACGGGCATCCCTCAAAAGGTATTGGACAAAATATACCAGCCATTTTTTACCACCAAACCAACCGGGCAGGGAACCGGCCTTGGCCTATCCATGAGTTATGATATCATTACAAAAGGGCATGGCGGCGATTTGAAGGTAGAAACGGCCGAAGGTGAGTTTGCCAGGTTTATTATCACTATTCCGGATGTAAAAGCTAATTAATGGCAAAACAGCCGCAATAATCGCGTTTTAGCTGCCTGTTAAATCAATACAAAACCTAAATTTGAAACGAGAATAAAACTATGAAAATACTTGTTGTTGATGACGAGGCTGATGTACAACCATTGTTTTTGCAACGCTTTCGCAAAGAGATAAAAAATGGCGAAATCGAATTTAATTTCGCGCAATCGGGCGAGGAAGCCATGTCATTTTTGGCAATTAATCATTCTGAAGTGATCCTGATCCTGTCTGATATTAACATGCCTGGCATGACAGGGTTAGAATTGCTTGACAAAATAAGGCATACCTACGAAAAACCGCCACCGGTGGTCATGATGATTACCGCTTATGGCGATGATGAAAACTACCAAAGATCGATGGAACTGGGCGCTAATGACTTTTTAACCAAGCCCCTTGATTTTAATAATTTAAAAGAAAAACTAAAACACATAGAACAATAATGGCCAAAATACTGGTGGTTGATGATGAATTGGACCTGGAATTATTGATAAAACAAAAATTCAGGAAAAAGATCCGTGAAAAAGTATACGATTTTGTATTTGCCCACAATGGTTTTGAAGCGCTGGTAAAACTTGCCGAAGACCCGGAGATTGATATGATTTTGAGTGATATCAATATGCCCGAAATGGACGGCCTTACACTGCTTACCAAACTGCCCGAAGCCAACCCTATTTTAAAAGCTGTAATGGTATCGGCCTACAGCGATATGGATAATATCCGCACTGCCATGAACCGCGGCGCATTTGACTTTGTGGTTAAACCGGTAAATTTCGACGACCTGGATATCACCATCGAAAAAACTTTGATGCATGTGCTGGAGTTGAAAAAAACCATGCAGGCCATTAAAGAGAATAACATTCTGAGAATGTATGTTGATGAGAACGTGCTTAACTTTATGACCCATAAGGAGTTTGAAACAAGCCTGCTGAGCAACGAAACTGTTGATGCCACTGTTTTATTCATCGATATCTGCGGCTTCACGGCTATATCCGAACATGTACCGGCCAATGCCGTTGTAAGTTTAATAAACAAGCTTTTTGATATGATGGTGCAGGAAATTATAGCGCAAACCGGCCATATAGATAAGTTTATGGGCGATGCTGTGATGGCTGTTTTCCGCGGAGAGTACCACCTTGACCGTGCCATTGATGCAGCCCTTGCCGTACGCGAAAAAATGCACAGCACCGAAACCATAGTTTACGGCGATAAAACATTTAAACCCGATGTATCCATCGGCATCAACTCCGGCGAAATGATATCAGGCAACATTGGTTCTGCCTCCCTGAAGCGCCTTGATTATACCGTAATTGGCGATGCCGTAAACCTGGCCCAACGCCTTCAAGGTGTAGCCAAGGCCAACCAGATTGTTGTTACCGAAGAGGTTTATCAAAAAGCCAAAGAATCTTTCGAGCTCAAAAAAATTGGCGAAGTGACGTTGAAGAACAAAGCGAAACCGGTGGAGATTTATGAGGTAGTGAGTTAGTAGCAAGTATCAAGTACATAGTATCAAGAAACTGCCTCCGCGGTCATCTACTTTGTGTATACAATTTTTAGAAGTATATCACTAAACAAAAACGATGTCATTTCAAAGGAACCGACGATGGATTGGGTGAAGGGGGTGAGGAGAAGCTATCTCTTAAGCGCCCCGCTCTTTTCCATCCCAGGATCTATCGAAATGACATTTTCGTTAACACTATACCTACAACCTGAAATTAAGCGAGATATAAGGGTACCAGCCTTCGTCTGAATGGCCCGCAAGCAGCTGCAATACCGTTAGGCTTGCGGGTGCAAAATAGAGACCTCCGCCTGCGCCTGTGTGCCATTTATCAGAATGTTCGCCACTGATCCATACCCGGCCTGTATCGTAAAAACCGGTGATGCCCAATTGTCCCGGTAAAATATAACTGGCTATATCGGCAATTTTTACCCTGCTTTGCAGGTTATTGAAAAACATATTTTGGCCCGCAAACCTGTTTTGCAGGTATCCTAAAAGGTTCCCCTGGCCACCCAGGAACATGGATTGATAAAAGGCCGGTTTGCCAAAGCTGATGCCTCCGCCTACGCGGTCGGATAGTACGATATTTCCTTTGGCATCCAGTGGCACGTAGTACGTAAACTCGGGTTTAATTTGTACAAACGCCTTTGAATAGGTGTTAAGCCCTTCATAACCCGCCAAAGTAACTTCAAAATAATACCCTTTAAATGGCAATACGTTGTTATTGCGTTTATTGCTGGTAAAATTCAGCATCAAACCCAGGTGAAATTTGTTTTTATTTACGCTTGTACTATCATAAGAATTGATGAGTGATGGCTGCGAAATAAACCTGCCTGCATTATCGTCGGGGTTATAGTGATAAAACTGGGCAGACGGGCCTGCACTTAAAAAGCTCCCTTTACCGGTTTGCCAGCGCAAAGCGGCATCAAATTCAAGGGTATTAAACCTCGCCCTGTAATATTTACGATATCCCTCGTTTTTAACCAATACGGTTTCATTTCCGCGGCCAAAAAAGTTGGTGGTATTATCGGGCGCCAGGATATTGGCTTTCATTACAAAATCGGCTTTGCCAACAACCTGCGACCATTCGCCGCTGTAATTAGCCCTAAACGCGTTGGTGGCAAATGCGTGGCTAATCAGCAACTGTTGCCGGGTAGCATATGGCAGCTTACGAAAACCATCATACCCTGTATACTTAAAGCCCAATCCTAACAGAAAGCCATCATCGGCATTAATTGCGGCTGTTGCCAGCGGCATCCAAACGTTATATAAATTAGTTGGCCTAAACCTGGTGGCATTGGTATCGGCCGACAAGCGGTTGCTTAAACGATTGGTTTTGCCGGTGAAAGTAATACTATCTTTTGAGCCGTAAACAGGTATGGTACTTACCGAGTTTTTGATATCGTAAGTTTTATGGCCGGTACTATCAACAAACCTTAATTTTATAGGCGATGTACTGTTATCAACCACAATATGATCATCACCCCCCGAAACATAAATCCTGATCTCCTCAGTAACGGCCGGATCATAGGCTATATCCATATATGATCCTTTTACATCGTCGCTTTTATTAAGCTTATCAATTTTAACCCGCAGGGTTTTATCCGGGGCACCGGTGATAGTGAGCAGTTCGTCTTTATTGGTTACATGAATATCAACAATCCGGTTTATAAAATAAAAATACTGGCTCATAGCCGCCGGAATGTTATCCCTGCGTTTTTTTAGTATCGCCAGCAGTTCGGCATGCCGTAACCGGTAATTTTCTTTAGGGAGCAATTTTAGGCCAGCCTCCAAAACGTCGTCTGTTTCGGCCTTAACAAAATCATTAACAATATTCATCCATTGCGCATAGGTAAACTGTACATCGGGTATGCCATTCAAGAATTTTGTTTTGAAGATAGAATACTTTACGTTGGGAATATCGGCCGTAAAATCACCCAAAACAGGATCTATCCAGGGTAGCGCGGCAATGGATGGCAACAAGCCCTGGTTAACGTGAAATACCTGGTCCCTATCCCGCGGTACCGGTATATAAGCTTTTTGTTTACCACTGATATCGCCTGCCCATCGCCATTGATCTTCATGACGGTCCCAGTCGCCTATCAACAGATCGAGCATCCGGGCGCGCAAAAACATTTCGCCATCTATCCTGCTGTCATAACTTTTATTGAGCGCCCTCTCCATTTTAAGGGTATTGTCTGACGTTCCGGCGGGCTCGCGCTCTTCCAGCAAACATATCAGGCCGGTAAAAACTTTGCTGTACTGGCCCAGGGCATCATCATCTGCAACTACGCCTATTACAGGGTTGGCATGCGGCACATGAGCGGCTTCGGCCAGCGGCGGCACAATCAGCGCCGAATAAGGGTGCTGGCCACTAAACTCATCTCCTATCCAGTCAACAGCAAAAGTGCCTTGCAAATTTTCGGGCAGCAGTTTATCCGGGGCTTTCTCTACGCTGCGAAGCACCCACTCTTTACCATCTTTATCTTCCAGCCGCAGCGATTTTGATTCCATCCCCCCACCCTGTTTTAACGGCGAAAGGCCTCCTTTAAATTTTGATAGCCGGATAATGGGCAACTTTACCGGTTGGGCCCAGTCTTTACGGAAATTCTCGCCAAACAGCCAGCGATGGATCCCGCTTACCTGATCGTATTCCGGATGTGCACTTATAATTATGCTGTCGCCGGTCATCCGGGCTTTATCTGCGCGCGTGCTGCTGGTTATTTGTGCATTACATGCTAAGGAGCCCGCAACTAATAATAGGATCAATAGTAGTTTTTTCAACATGATAGTGTAGGTATTGTCGCCAATCTCCGTTTAAGTTACGAATTGAACTTAACAATCCGGAAAAAAATTGGAGGTAGTTTGTTATAGCAAAACTACAAAATCCGAGCCCAATCATAAGTTGCTAAAAATCAACAAATTAAAAAAAATGGCGAAATATACGTAACGATATTTCGCCATTTGATTAAAATATTGTTTTTATTTCGGTAAAGGATAAGTACCCAGGCAGCTTATAGGCCTCGTTTGAAGCACAGCCAGGACTGGGCCACTTAATATTTCAGGTTCGGAAAGTCTACCTGGGCCTGTTTAAACTGGGTTTCCCATTCGTCTTTCCAGCCGAAGGCGATGGTGGCCTGCGCTTTCAGATTAGCGCCGGCAGCACCGCTCCAAAAATGGATAAACTCGCCCCAATTAAGGTCGTGGGCGTATTCTTTACCATTTTTAGGATAGTATTTGGCCAGCAGGTCGAAATATTTGTTCAGTAATTGAGCCTTGCCATATTTGGAATAGATTGGATAGAACCAGTTTTTGAACCATTGCACATGCGGCACCGGGAAATCATCATACTGCGATTGCATTTGTTCATAAACCCGGCCTGCTTCATCCTTCATACCAATGTTCATGAGCACATCGTAGTTGTAAATCTCCATAAATTTGCTGTCGCCCCAAAGCGCATCAGACGGAGAACCTTTAACGCCGTGGCTGGCACCACTAACAATATGCCCGGTTTCGTGAATGGGCATGCCTATTTGCTGGCCGGTAGGCGCTGTCCAATCGTCAAGGCCGCAATCTATGGTATTCCGGTAATCGTGGCTATCGTCAAAATACGAAGCGGGATGGCCACCACCATAGGTGCCTTTATGAAAAACGCAGTATAGCTTTGTAGAATCGCCAAATAAGCCGTAAGTTTTTTTGGCATAGGCCCAAACTGCCGACATCGTTTTATATGGCCAGGTAACCGACGTTTCCATGTTATCGTCGTAATAAACAGCAGTATTTTTATCATAATAAACCAGGTGCAGCAAAAGCTTATGCTCAAACCAATGTTCCTGCCATGTTTTAGGCGGTGCACCTATTTTATTGGTATCGGGTTTAATAACAGTTACCGGCGCAGGGGCAACATTGTTTTTTGATTTACCGCATGAATTATGCACCGTGGCTGCTGTTATTAACATGCACAACAGTATTATTTTTTTAAATTTCATAGTAGTGTAATGAAGGGTAGTCTTTAGTCGAAAGTCTTAAGCTCTAAGTCAGAAAAGAATAAATTTACCTTAAGACTTAGTACTATTAAATTAACAGTAATTAATGTTTACAAGAAATTGAGAACCACAAGAACTTTATAAACACCTAGGCCTTATATAAAGGCAGATACAAGGATTAAAAAATGGGACCAGCCATTACAGCCGGCCCCGGATTCATAGGTATAGAAAAAATCTTAGGTGCGGTTACCAACCGGTATTTTGTACCAATTGCTTATCGCTATCCACATCATTTTGCGGTATGGGGTAAAGGTAATTCCTTTTTTCAAAAACACGGTTTTCAAATGTTACCACGTTATAAAACTCAGGCGGATTGGTGCTGATGTTTAACGCCTTAAACGGACCGTTATCGGTTGTTTCGGCAATTTTCCAACGACGGGTATCAAAGAAACGGGTATTTTCAAAAGCAAGCTCCACACGGCGCTCTTTCCTGATGGCTTCCCTAACGGCAGCCTGCCCTGCCGGTGCCGGCAGGGTTGGGCTACCGTATTCGGGGATGCCTGCACGGTTCCTGATCAGGTTAACATATTTTAAAATATCGGCATTGCCTGGCGACGCTTCATTTAATGCCTCGGCGTAGTTCAAATAAATTTCGGCCAGCCTTAACATTACCCACGAGCGGCCGCCTGTGCGCCAATCGCCTATCGGCTCGTTTTTGCGCACAATATAGCCCGTTGGCGAATAATCATTACCACCTGTTTGCTTGCCCGAGTTACCGGTGTTATAGGTTTGGGTAATAACCTCACCGCTATTGCTGTTTAGCCATTTGCTGCCGTTATAGGTAATGCCTACATAAAAGCGCGGCTCGCGGTTTGTCCACTGGTTATAGGTACTCCGGGCCTGGCTATCGTAGGGGGCCTGAAAATTCGAGAAACCCGAAGTAACATATCCCGAGCCGTTATCGGTTATTGAACGGCCATTTGCCATAAAATAGGCATCAACCATGGTTTGCGTAGCGCCTAAGCCACCGCTTCCCCGCACCTCATCGGCATATCCGGAGTGGTAAGGTGTGGTTTCATATTGCCTGTTGGTTACACCGGCATCAATCCGGGCGTAAATAATCTCTTTGTTCCAATCAACCAGCATTACGTCACGGCATGACAGGTATGGGCTAAAGTTACCCGAAGCATCGTTTTCGCGGTATAAATCAAACGTACCCGGTACAAACTGATCAAGGAAAGCCTTTGCCGCATCGGCTGCTTTTTGCCATTTGGTGGCATCGTAAGTTTGGTTAATAAGCTTTTTACCATCGGCATTTACCATACCGGCATAGTCTGTATTGCCATTAAACAACGGGCTGGCAGCATACAACAACACCTGCGATTTTACTGCGGTTGCAAAAGCTTTATTAATACGGCCAAGGTTATTGTTATTTGCGGCTTTCAAAGGCAAATCGGCAATGGCAGCGTCAAGCTCGGTGGTAACATAGGTTACGCACTCATCAAACGAGTTGCGGGGTAATTGTACATCGGCAAATGAAGCATCAGGGGCTATTGTTTTATCGCCGGTGATAACAACAGGGCCGTAAATGCGCATCAGCCAAAAGTAATAGATGGCCCTTAACGCCCTTGCTTCGGCTTTGTATTGCGTTTTTAGCGAGACGGGCATGTCAGAAACCTTATCTACATTATCCATAAAGATACCGGCCGAGCGGATACCGCGGTAATAGGTTGTCCAAAAACCGCTTATAAAACCGCTTGATGCATCGTAATTACCGTTGTTGATGTTTTGGGTGGCCACAAAACCCCAGTCGTACTCCGCTTCGTCAGATCCGCCTGTCCATTCACCAATGCTGTTGTCTGATCCGGGAAAACGTTGTGATGCTTCATCGGGTATGGCGGAGTATACATTGGCTAAAAACTTCTCGGCTGTATTACGGTTTTTAAAGGTTTCATCAAGGGTAAGCCTGTCATCGGGCACCTGGTCTAAAAAGCCTTTTTTGCATGATGAGCTAACAGTTAACATACATGCCAGCGTTAAGGCTACTATAATTCGTTTCATTTTATTATCTTGAATTAAATGTTACTTCTGTTAATTAAATTGAGCGCTCAGGCCTAATGATATGGTTTTAACATTTGGATATGCAGTACCATTTCCCGTATTCAACTCGGGGTCCCAAAGTTTAAACTTACTGAAGGTAAGCAGGTTGTAACCCATAATATAAATACGCGGGTTGCTCATGCCAATTTTACTCAACGAAGCTTTGGAGAAGGTGTAACCAAAATCAAGCGTTTTAAGGCGGATAAACTGTACATCTTTTACCCACCATGAGCTATGCTGCGTGTTGTTGGTATTGTCGCCATCGCCATAAGCTAAGCGGGGATAAAATACATCCTGGCGCGGGCTTGCTTCTGTCCACCTGTCGGTGATGTTGGCATAGGCGTTACTGATGCCGCCATTGGTTGAAAATGGCTGAATAGCATTACCCGATATATACCGCGATGCATGCCCGGTTCCAACAAAAAACGCGCCCAGGTTAAAGCCTTTGTAAGCTACGTTAAAGCCTAAACCATAGGTAAGGAATGGAACATCGCCTTTGCTTATTTCTGTTTTATCATAAGCGTTAATGATACCATCGTTATTTAAATCTTTGTATTTGATATCGCCTGGTTTAATGCTGGCTTTTGCGCCAGGGGTAGCACTGCTGTTTATCTCTTGCTGGGTGGTAAACAAACCTTCGGCTATGTAACCAAAATCTGCCAGCACGTTATGACCACGCTGATCATTCCATGGATATTTGGGGGTAGGCTGATCGTTTTCAATTACAACATCTTTATTGTAGGTGATGTTGCCACGTAAATTTAATACAACTTTACCTACGTTAATGCGCTGTTCGATGGTTGCATCAAAGCCTTTGTTATTAACTATACCAAGGTTGGCGTAGGGTGACGATGACAAACCAACATATCCGGGTACCGCAGCCCTTTGTAAAAAGATACCTGTACGGTGCTCTTTAAACAAATCGAAGGTAAGTGAAAACGAATCGTGCAGGGCGCGGATATCCAAACCAAGATCTTGTTTATGAGACCGCGACCAGCTTACATCAACCCCATAATCGGTTATGCTGATACCGCTTATACCGTTGGTATTGCCCAAACCGTACGTGAAACCCGATGAGCCATCAGACAACAAAGTAAGATAACCGAAACGACGGCCTAAACCAATATCGCCACTACCCACAATACCGTTGCTGTAACGGAATTTGAAGAACGATATAGCGTCCTTTAAAGGCTCAAAAAAGTGTTCTTCAGACACCAGCCATCCCACACCAAATGCGGGGAAGTACCCATAACGTTTTTCGGGCGCAAAGTTTTCCGATCCGTTGTACCCCACATTAAACTCGGCAAAATACCTGTCGGCAAATGAATAGGTTGCCCTTGCCGCCAAACTGCGGATGCGGTAAGGAATTGAGGTAGCAAAACTACCGGCAGGAAAATCCGACCGGTCTTCCTGGTTAAATAACAATAAGCCACCTACACGATGTTTGCCAAAGGCATGATCATAGTTAAAAGACGACTCGGTATAAATTTTATTTGATCCGCCGCTGGATGCGTTGTAGCTGAGGTAATTTCCGTTACCTGTATACGTGCGTACCAGGTTTAAAGTACCATCGGCATTATAGGGCGTATTTTGGTCGGGGTACCAGGTATCTTCGCGCTTTTGGCGTAAAATACTGTTGCTGTTGCTGGCATCAAACGCAAATAAGGTATTGAATGATAAACCCGGCAGCCAAAAGCCAAAATCCTGTGTAAGCCTGATGTTGGAGTACAGTTGGTTAGTAAAAGTTGTGCTGTATCCGCGCCTGGTTAAATCGGCATAAGGGTTACGCTGGTCGCCGTTAGGGTTTACGCCCGGAACATAGCCGCCCGGATACTCAATAGGGAATACTACCGGCGATACGATCATGGCCTGGCCAAAAATATCGCTTGCCGATATTGCAGGATAATTGCCCTTGCCTACATAGCCCTGAACGCCTAATGCCACCTTGGTGGTTTTGGTGATATCAACATCTACGTTACTGGTAAAGTTATACCGGCTGTAATCGATATTTGAATTATAGGTAGATAGCTTATCTGTTTTTAAAAGCCCGCCCTCGTTGTAATAACTTGCAGATATGTAATACCTTGAATTTGGCCCGCCACCCGTCATATTCACATTGGCCCGCCTGTTGCGGCTGGTGTTTTTAAATACAGCATCAATCCAGTTAATATTGGGATAAAGCAATGGATCTACATTGTTTTGCGTGTTTTGAATATACTGCTGCGAGTATTTGGCAACGCCACCCCTGGTGATGTTGGCTTCATTTACAGCATTCATGTAAGTAATGCCATCGGCCATTTCGGGCTTGCGGGTAAATGAGGTAAATCCTTCATAATAGTCTGCATCTATCTTCGGCTTGCCCACTTTGCCCCTTTTGGTTTGCACCAAAATAACGCCGTTTGCACCACGCACACCATACACGGCTGTTGCGGAGGCATCTTTCAGGATGGTAAATGATTGAATATCCTGCGGATCGAGGTTATTGATTGACCGGGTAACACCATCAACCAATACCAGCGGCCCAGTGTTGTTATTGGTAAACGTAGATATACCACGAATCCAGATATCAGCCTGGTTGCTACCCGGTTCGCCCGAGCGCTGAACACCAACAATACCCGATAGGCGGCCGGCCAGCATCGTGCTGATATCTGCAACCGGTTGTTTAAGCTCACCCACATCAACTGTTGATTGCGCGCCAACCAAACTCACCTTGCGCTGTGTACCATAGGCAACCACCGCAACTTCTTTTAACTCGTTTTGCGGCATAGGTACCATTTTAACATCAATAACTTTGCTGTCCTTCGCCGTTATTTCCTGGTTTTGATAGCCAATAAATGCAAACACCACAATCTCTGCGTCATTATTAACCTGTATCTGGTATTTACCGCTGTTATCGGTAATACCGCCACGGTCGGTCCCTTTAATCCTTACGGTTACGCCGGGCAATGGTTCGCCTTTTTCGTCAACAACCTTACCTGTTAAAATACGCTGTACTGCCTGGATAGGTTCGGGGGTTATTTCCACGTACCTTATTAATATCTCATCACCAAGCACCGTGTATTTATAGGGTGTTTGCTTTAGTGCATTATCCAGCACTTTGCCCAACTCCTGGTTAGATACTTTTGCCGATATTTTCATTTTACTATTAGCCACTGTACCGTTGTAAGTAAACTTTACACCAGAAGCAGCAGAAATATTATCAAGCGCTTTGCTTAATGTAATATTTTTTAAATTGACGCTTACGTGCTTCTTCAGTACATCCTGGCCTTTTGCAAAACTTGCCGCCATTGATAAACTTGTGCTGCACAAAACCGCTATAATTACTGTGCTAATCCTCATAAAAAGCATATACTTGTGTCCCCTATTGCGGGATACATTAATTTTCATATATTCACTTCAATAAAAATGTTAAAAAAACAGCAGGTACCTCCGGGGCTTCCAATCCATTGGGGTAATGCTTTTGACTATGACGTTTTTTGATTATCAGTACAATGCCCCCTTGCCCGGGGCATTACTGATTTATAGAGCGTAAGAATTTTAACTCAAATGTCTCCTCCTCCTTTAATGATCCATAAATTATCTTTGCTGATGAGCGATGCGTGAACAACCAGCGCCATTTTCTTTAAAAACTGCACAGGACTTTCACCCGGCTTTATCCGCCCAAAAAACAGCGTGTTCTTCACGTCGCCAACTACCTGTATTTTCATGTTAAAGTTTCTGCTCACATCTTCGGCAATATCCTTCACCAATACATTGCGGTATTCGTAATACCCGTTGCGCCTGCCCATTACCGCCGCCAAATCAGGAATTGGCAATACTTTGGTTGTTTTTTTGAGTTTATTATACACCACCATGTTAGTAGGCGATAGTAAAACACCCGAACCACCATCGGTAAATGAAACCTTACCTGTTACCAATGCAACCACAATTTCTTTATGCGATTTAAATGACGAGATATTAAAGGTGGTACCCAAAACCCTGGTACTGGTTGTGCCTGTGTGTACTATAAACGGATGGTGCTTATCTTTGGCGATATCAAAAAAGGCCTCGCCCTCAAAGCTAATCTCCCTGGTTGTGCCCACAAAGGCCACAGGATAAGTAACCGAGCTTCCGGAACTCAACCAAATCACCGATCCGTCTGCCAGGTTAATTATTTTGCGTTCGCCCGGCTTGGTAAATACGGTGTTGTTTTGCGGCTTTACTGGTTTGCTGCTGTTATTCCAAAGCAGCCCTACGCAAACGGCCAGTATAACAGAGGCGGCGGCAGCTATTTTATAAAAGTAATTTTTTGTTGTYGGTTCGGCAGCTTTGGCGGCCTTTATGCGTTGCTGTAAACCGTCAAATATCCGTGCTTTGGCCTCATCCTCTTCCAGCTGGCTTTCATATGGCCACTCAAAATCTTCCTCGCCTTTGGCCCGGTACCACAGCAACAATTCGTCCCGCTCGGCTGGTGTAGCCGTTCCGTCAAGGTATTTTTTTATTAAGTACTTCTGATAAAGCTCGTCCATATTAAGCAGCAATTAAAAGGGAGTACACTAAAAAGACATTTACCCTTAGTGCATTTAAAAAAAAGTGATAAAAAGCATTTTTAAATAAAAAAGCAGCGGCTAATCAGCGTAAACGCATAAGGCAAATTGAAATGATTGTAATTAAGCGCAATGTGAGTGAACAATTAGTGTTATGTTAATCATGCAATGACGGATATTCCGAAGTTGAAAGTTTTAAGTTCTAAGTCAAAAAGGATAAATTGGGCTTTTGACTTAAGACTTAGTACTATTAACTTAACACTAATGGTGCTTAAGGAAAATAATGAGCAGCATAATTTCCTTTAAATTTAAGCGCAGCACCTTAAGGGCTTTTGTAAGGTGGGCTTCTACCGTTTTTTCGGCAATATTCATCTCGGCGGCTATTTCCTGGGCCGACAGGCCTTGCTGGCGGCTGTATTTATATACCTGCCGGCATTTTTCGGGCAATTGCTCAACTATGCCGTTAACGTACTCTTCTAAAAATTTGGCATGCACCAAATCTTCGGGTAAGTCGGCCATCATTGTTTTTGCTATCCCGTCAATGATCTGGGCTTGCCGGTTCCTGGTATATACACTTTTAAAAACCGAAAATTTGATTGCCGTGGCCAGGTATGAGCTTAAGGTTTCTATTTTAAGGGTGCCTTTGCGGTTCCATAAACTAAAAAAAACCTCCTGTACAATTTCTTCAGCGGCATATTTATCTTTGGTATAGCTATATGCCAGGGCAACCAGCCTTTTCCAGTAGCGGTTATAAATTTCAGTAAATGCAAACTCTTTACCTTCGGCAAGAAGATTGAGCAACTCATTATCAGCAAAACCTATGGTCGAGTTCATTACGTATTACCAAACTTATTGCCTAAATTATTAATAATTTGTTAAGAATACCGCATATTTTTTGTTTTTCCAATCGGTTGACCGCGAAAAGCTTAACATTTAATATTTGCAAAAAATTCCAGACCCCTTTTATTTGCCTGTTTTTTTAATGTTGATACCAACACGGTTACAAACTGCAATTGGCCATAAAGTAAAAAAGCCACCTTGTATACCACAAGGCAGCCTATTAACTTATTATTAACTGGTTTAGTTTAAAGCAATGGTTTCGGCAATTCGCCTGTCGCCGGTTCCGCCAACATATTTATAGTTTAAGGTGAACGTTTTGGTGGCGGGATCATAAACGCAAACGCCATTATTTTGGATGGTTTGGTTTGCCGCGCCGGCTGCAGATGTTACCGTAACTGTATTATCGCTGTTGACTTTCAAATTCATAAAGTAATTGCTGCCGCCCAAATCGGCAGCTTCGCAACGTACAGTATTGCCATCAATGGTAGTTAATGATTTGGCACGTGCGCTCCATGTTCTGTCGCTGGCCGGGTTGGGGAATGCAATTGAGCCGTTAGCTGTGTAATCGCCCTGGTATTTGCTGGCTACATTAATAATATAATATACCGCTTTATAATAGTTGATGGCCTGGCCCTGGGCATCTTTTATGGCAACAGGCAACATGTATTTTGTGCCAAGTACCAGGTTTGCAGTGGTAACATTAATAACATAACTGGCCGTCAGTTGCCCCGCCGGGATGTTAACGGTGTTACTGGGGATGGTAAAGTCGGCTGCGGGCAGCGGTACATAAGTATCGTATTTTGATTCAGACGGATCGGGAAGGCTGCCGGCATTTGCTACCGCCGCGGTACTATCGGCAATATAAAGCGACCTGTGTAACGTATTTAACTGCGTTACAACCGAATTGTCAACAGCCATGGTAACCGTTACCGCATTGGTTAAAGGCTTTACTGCCGACACCAGCACAGTGGTAGCCAATGGTTGCGGCGTTGAACTGATAAACTGTGAAATATTATATTTAAAGCCCCCGTTTTCGAATGACGCAGGACCGGCGTGGGCGGCAATAGGTAATTCTATCGACGTTGCCATCTTTTTATAATCGTAATTATCTGCAACTTTTGAGCAGGAATTTAAAAGTACCGTAAGCACCATAATGGCCAAAGAAAGTTTAGTAAAGTTTTTTTTCATGGGTTAACTGTAAATTTTATGGATTTGTGATTTGCCTTATTTATAGGGGAGTACATTAAACAGGCCTATACCCTTAGTTACCTGAACAAAAAGCTGTAAATAATTTATCGGGATCGAAAATTCGCACCCGGCAGGTAAAAAGGATGCCCGGACGGCAGAAGAACACGGCTATAGTGGGATGCCGGAAATTAAGGCTTGCAATATAAAAAGCCGCTAGGTACGCGGGAGCGCACTGCAAATGTTTGAATAAGAAGAGCCCCAAATTAGAGGCCCTTCTCACCTATCAATTAAATAACAAAAGAATTGTTGCCCGCTTTTAATATATATTGCTTTGCCTTCCACACCAGTATGCCGCTGGTTGTATGCGGTAAATTGACATGTATTTGCCAGTGGCCCTTTTCAAATTTATAGCCGGCAAAAACCTTTCCGTTTGGATGGGGAATTTCGCCGCTGATATCCTTCAAAGTGCCTAAATGCGGTTCTATCTTTATTTTGGCAAAACCCGGCGCATAGCTATCGATACCTAAAACCGTTCTGAAAAACTCAATGTTGGGGCTTGCTCCCCAGGCGTGACAATCTGAACGGGTAGTGTTCACATCAGAATACTCGGCCCAGGTAGTAAGGCCCATGGCTATATTCTGGCGGTAAATACCCATCCAGTTCATGTAATCGTTACCCAAACCTGCCTTTACCAGCGCCTGGTTAAGGTAATATTTAAAGTAAACCGAGCATTGGGTTAAACTGGTGTCCTTAAGCAATCCTTTCGCCACCGCAGGTATGTAGGCGTTGCCCACCGTGCCGGTAAGTATGGCCAAAGCATTAACATGCTGCGAAAAGCCTTTTCTTTCCCTGGTATCGGCATACAATTTTCTGCCGGCGTCCCAGTATTTACGCTGTATGGTAGCCTTTAGCTGGGCGGCTTTTTTATTGTATAAAACGGCATAGTCATGCAAACCTATTTTGGCTTCCATTTCTGCCGCCCATTGGTATGCCCATAGCAGTTGCAGGTCATAAATAGCGGCGCTGCCATCTTTGCCTTTCACCTCGCCCCACATGTTACCGGCCCAGTCAACAAACGCCCAGTAAGGGGTGTCTTTTAACGAGCCATCGGCCTGTTGGTATTTACTAAAAAAATCGAGTACGCCTCTTTCGCCCTGCAGCTTATTCTTAATAAAATCGTTATCGCCACGGTACATCCAGTAATCATGCAGCATACAGATATACCATAACGAAAACGTAGATATCACCTGTGTACCTCTTGATGGATAGCAACTGGCAGTTACACCTTCGGGTAAGCGCGAATGGTCCATCTGGTTAAGTGCATTGCGCGCCAGCCGGTTATCGCTGGTGTTGTAGTACGATATCATGGCCTGTATACGTGTATCGCCAATGTATTGCAACTGCTCGTAATACGGGCAGTCGGTATAAGTTTCCCAGGCATTAAGCCTTACGGTGCGCCAGCCAATATCCAGCATTTGCTTCATTTCGGTATTATCCGTATTCAATACCGATGCGCGTTTAAAAGGATAACCCGTAAAAGTGCCGTACAGGTCATCAACTACCAATGGATCGTTCTTGGTTTGTATGATGAGCCTAATGTAACGATAGGTGCGAAAATTAAGCGTGGTGAAGGATTGCCCCTGGCTACCATCGCCAATCAGGCTGTCTATCCTGGCTACAAACTCCTTGCCCTCCACATCATTACGGTTACCTTTAATAACGCCCTTGCTGCCTTTTGCGTAAAGTGACTCGGCGTAACCGAGCGATATGCCTGCATCCTTGCCGCCGCTAAAATTTAACGTTACATAGGCATTGGTTTCAAAAGTTTGATCGAGCACCAGCGTAGCCGTAGTGTTTGCGGGGATGGTTAACGGCGTCTTTTTTTCCGGAAAGCCTGGCGCAACGGTTACACCATCTGCTCTTCGCAATTGAACAAGGCGCTGGTAGGTCATTTCCCTTGGGGGCAGGGACGATGGCACCAATGCCCATTCTATGCCCCAGGCTGTGCCTTTTAGCCTTCCGTCGGCCACTTTAACGGCGGCAAACCAGGCGCTGTCATCGTAACCAGTGGCCGTCCAATCGCCTTTAACGGCCTGCCGCATATCAACCATCTCTCCCCTGCTGGCAGCAAAAAAATACCCTGGTACAGGCTGATGCCCTATATCGCGCATGCATTTCCAGGTATTGTTGGTGTTTAATATCTCTTCCTTCGCCGAATTACCCTGTAAAATAAAACCTGTGCGTACGCTTATTTGCGCCGCGGGGCTGTATTGGGCCTCATTCCAAACAAGCGCAGCTATGGTGTTTTTCCCTGCCGACAGATATGGTGCCAGATCAACCGTTTCATAATTCCAATAATAGGTATCGCCCCGTGCCGGCCCCAATGATATTAACTTACCATTAACATACAATTTATAACGGTTATCTGCTGATATGTGCACGATGAAAGTTGCGGGTTTACCGGCAACATCAATGGTTTTACGAAAGTAATAAATGCCGTAGTTTACGCCATTGTCGCCAGGCAAAGCTATCCAGGCTGCATTCCATTGCCTTGGGGCGGCATTGCTAACCGACGATTGCGCATGGACGTACTCTGCCGGCAATAAGCCCAGGGCAAATACTATGGTAACAAAAAAAAGTTTCATTATGGTTTATCTGATTGATTGAACAATAATATACATTTACTGCATAAAAAACAAAATAAATCGTTTTAGCATTAAATTATATTTTGACGGGAAAACCACTGCATAATACAGAGGGTAATTACCCGGCACCGGTTTAAATCAGGCGTAAAGCCAACACAAAGGCTTTCATTTAAAACCTTTGTGTTGGTGAGCCGGTAAAATTCAGACGGCGTTTTTTAGCGACGAGTTCCTGATTTTTAAATCCGTTTTCAGGATAATCGATTGCAGCTTAGGCGATGATGAGCGGTCGTTAAGCTTTTCTAACAACACGGTTATCACATTATCAGCTATTTCCTCAACCGGTTGCGCTATGGCTGTTATAGGCGGCGAGTGGAGTTTAAACACATCGTAGTCATCAAAGGAGATAACAGCTATATCCGTGGGTGCTTTAAGGCCCATTTCATGCATGATCTTTAATCCGCAGGTGCCTATATGGTTGGTGCCGAAAAGGATGGCGTCTACGTCGGGATTGCCTTTAAAAAAATCGCGAAGCGGGCCCATAATCTGCTCTTCATCCTGGTTAAAGACGATCTCTTTCACAATCGTTGGCCTAAGTCCGTTGCTTTTCATAGCGTCCTGGTAACCCCTTACCCTATCCATCATTTGGGTTTGGTGCGATGCGAAGGTTACAAAGGCTATATTTTTAAATCCCTGATCCATTAAATGCCTGGTGGCATTATAGGTACTGAAAAGATTATCAACCTCAATAATATCGGTTTTAACTCCGGGCAGGTGCCTGTCGAACAAAACCACGGGCATCCCATCTTTTATCAGCGATTCAATATCCTCTTCTATCCCCTCAGGCGGAGCCATGATATACCCATCTACATGCCTGTCGCGAAACATGTTAATCAGGTCCTGGGTTTTGCTGGTATCATTATCGGTACTGCAATAAATAATTTTGTAGCCGTTTTTGTAGGCACGGTCTTCAATCAGGCGCGCTATACTTGCAAAGAAGGGGTTGGAGATATCTTCAACCATCAACCCAATGGTATTTGATTTGCCGGTTCGTAAACTTTTGGCCAGGGAGTTTGGCTTATACCCTACTTCGGCCACATATTTCATCACTTTTTCAACCAGGTCGGCACCTATACGTTTTTCCTGGGCCCGGCCGTTTAAAATAAAGGATATCGTAGTTTTTGATACGTTTAACGCGTTCGCGATATCAACGATAGATAATTTCTTTTTCACCCGTTTATATTAGTTATTTCAAATATCGGGGAATATATTAAATTATAAGAGTATAGCCAAAAGTTAATCGATTTATTTTGATAGTAAATCGATTAACTGAAAAGGATTTGCCCGAAAAGTACAAATGAAATTGGCCTCTATGCCGACCGCTTATTTAATTTTGGATAGCTAAAACCAAACGCAAATATAACAAGGTAACAAATAATAGGCAAATAATATGCAGTAGCCACGTTGTGGTTGGCGATAAGGCCCATTGCCAGTGGGAATAAACCACCGCCAACAACGCCCATCACAATAAATGATGATCCTTGTTTCGTTTTAGCGCCCAGGTCTTTAAGTCCTAAACTAAATATAGTAGGGAACATGATACTAAAAAAGAAGTTGATAAATAGCAATGCGATGAACGATGGCCAGCCAAAGCCTTGCGCCACGATTATACACATGATGACATTGGCACCGGCAAATATAGATAACAACTTATAAGGTTTAATAAAGCGCATCAAAGCTGTGCCTGCAAAGCGGCCTATCATCATCATTACCATACTACCCGAGAAAAACAATGCCGATTTTGAATCTGAAAAATGCATTACCTCGGATCCGTAATTTATGAAAAATGCCCAGGTGCCACCTTGCGCTGCCACGTTAAATAATTGTGCAACTACGGCAAAAAGAAAGTGTTTTTGCTTAAACAGCTTAACATCGGCCTCATCGGCCCCAGCTACTGCATAAGCGTCATCGGCAATAACATGAGGATCTATCACCGGCGGAATTTTGATAAAAGAAAAAAATACTGCGACTGCTGCTACAACAAATCCAATGATGATATATAAATATTTTACAAGTACAAGGTCATTAGAATGCTCTTGACCTCCTTTTAATATCAAGCTGCCAATAACCGGACCAATGACACCACCTACCCCGTTAAAAGCCTGAGCAAAATTTATTCGTTGGTCGCTGGTTCTTTGATCACCAAGTGCTGCTATAAATGGATGTGCTACAGTTTCTAAAGTAGCCATCCCGCAGGCCAATATGAATAAAGCAATCCTAAAAAAGGTAAATGACTCGGAATTTGCGGCCGGAACAAACAAGAAAGCGCCTATTGCATAAAAACTTAGCCCCATTAATACGCCAGCCTTGTAGCCAAACCGCTTCATAAATAATCCGGCAGGAATACCCATAAAAAAATACGCGTCAAATATGGATAGCTGAACATACGCCGACCGCGATTTTGATATATGCAATACGTTTTGAAAATGTTTATTTAAACTATCGCCAAGCGTCATGGATACGCCCCACATTAAAAACAGGGAGGTTACAAATATTAATACCACAAGGTACTTGCGTTCGGTAAATTTTGCTGGAATGCTCATTATTCAGGATTAATCAGTTTTTCGATTGGTGGCCGTAAATTAATTGAAATGTTTGAAAATGTAGGATACTAAATCGATTTATTTTTTGTTTGATTTTACCAGATTGATACCCGCCTAACATTTACTCTATAGGATCGTTATAAGGCTGTACCAATAATTCCGGGCTATCGTTACCCAATACATCGGCATCAAACTCTATTTTAATGCTTTTCGACTCGCCCCGCATCAAACTAAAATAGTTATCGTTCATCAAGGCCGGTAATATCTGCTCGCCGTTGCTTTTCCTCACCGCCTGCGCCCGTATAGCAAATGCTGCCGCCGGGGATGATGCCGGGTTGGTAATAGTGGCATTGATATAGTATTTGCCATCGGCCTTAGTTATTTTCGAGGTTATTTTCAGGTTTACTTTGGGCAGGTTGTTGAGCGCGGTAAAATCGGTACGCTTGTTGCCACGCCAGTAAAAGTTATCAGATATCAGTTTACCTACTTTATCGGTTAGTTTTAGTTTGATAAAGTGTACCTCGCTTAAACCGTTGCTTTTAGGCTCGCCGCCATACACTTCAAAATCCCACAGCGAGTAACCCCAGCCCGAGCCACGGTGTATGCCCTGCATTTTAACATAGCGGGCCTTGGTTTCGTCAAAAGTAAGCTGCTGTACGCCGGTGTGGCCATCCTCTGTTTCATACACATCGCGCCATTGTTTGGCATCGTTGGATACCTGGATTTTAAAGGCTTTGCCATAAGCTTCTTCCCAGTTTAGTTTTACACCGTTCACTACCTGTTCGCTGCCCAGATCAACATAAATCCACTCATTGTCGTTTTGCCTGCTGGCCCAGCGGCTGCCGCTGTTGCCGTCGGTTGCCAAAACGGCTTCCATGTTTTCAAACGATGATGCTACAGTAGGTTTGTTTAATGCCAGGTTGGTATGCTCTTCTTTAAAGTTGATGGTAAAGCAGTTTACAGCCGCGTTGGCAATAGCATCTATTGTTTTGGTTTGATAGTAATCGCTTACAGGTTTACCGTCGGTGTTGTAAACCACCACTTCGGCTGTCAGGTCGCTCACATTACTGCCTGTGGTATTAATAACCTTAACCGAGTTATTTACCGGGTTCCATTGAATGTGTAGCGGCTCGCATGCTTTTTTGGCTCCCCAGTAGGCGCCTGTGAGGTCGTAATAATAATCATATGTTTGCCATACCAGCGATGGGTAGGCCGATTGGCTCATCCAGGTCATGATGCCCGATGCATCTTCCCACATGTTATCTTCCCAGCCCTCGTACATCGCCTTATTGGTTTCGATGTTGAGCAGCTGCGCTTTGCGGCAATAATCCTGAATGCCGGTTGCTGTACCATAGCGTTTGTTAATACCATCATCATACCTGTCCGGCCCGGCATTGCCTGCCGATGGACCAAAGAAATGCAGGTTCCACATTTCGTTACGGGGCCAGAGCTTGTCCTTAGGCATAAATTTTTTAAAGCTGTCGTAATTGGTAAAAACAGCAGTACCAATCTCGCTACGCAGGCCCCAGCCCGGCGATCCGCCAAAACCATTCGGAAACCGGCTGAAATACCAACGGGGGTCAAAGTTAGTCCAGGGGCCGCTGCCGGTTAAACTGCCGGCGTGCGAGTTGGGTTGATAACGCCTGTCGCCCCCATCATAATTGCTGATATCTTCGGCCAGCCAACCGTTTAATGGCGGCATGGGGGTGCCTTCGTTATCGCCGCACCACATGGCTATGGACGGGTGATTGCGGAAACGTTTAATTTTCTCAATGGCGTTAACATTAAAATTAT
The DNA here is from genome assembly GCF_056402115.1 of Mucilaginibacter sp. P4_C11. Lineage (NCBI taxonomy): Bacteria > Pseudomonadati > Bacteroidota > Sphingobacteriia > Sphingobacteriales > Sphingobacteriaceae > Mucilaginibacter > Mucilaginibacter sp. P4_C11. The sequence continues at coordinate 55,276 of NZ_JBFUIA010000031.1, forward strand.
TGACATCATTGGGCAGGTTGGGGATAGAGTTGAGCCAAAAATCGTCCCATATCATCATACCGTATTTATCGCAGGCATCATAAAATTCATCATCGGTGGTCGATCCTATCCAGTTGCGCACGATGTTAAAGTTCATTTCCCGGTGCAGCTTTAGCTTGGTATCGTACCCGTTGCCGCGGCAGCGCAGCATGTACTCGGCCATGCCCCAGTTACCGCCTTTTAAAAACACTTTGGTACTGTTTACAAAAACATGCAGCACATTGCCTACGGTATCGTAACTATATTTTTTGATGCCGAATTTGATGGTCTGGCTATCAGATACCTCATCGCCCAGTTTAAGGCTTAGCTTGCAGGTGTATAAATTGGGTTCGCCATAACCGTTTGGCCACCATAGTTTGGGGCTGTTGATGGCTAACTGCTCAAAGCGTTTTTTATCCAGCTTAATCTCCGCAGTACTATTACCGCCCACAAAAACCTTTTGCGAAAACTCAATATTGCCCGGCTGAATAGTGCCTGTTAATACCCCGGTTTGAAATTTGGATGTGCTGTTTTTTACACCGACCGCTATCGAGACATCGGCCCTTGCATTGGTAGGCAATTCGGTGCGGATCCAGGGATCCTGTAAAGTAATGCCGCCCGTATTGCTCAGGTATACCTTATCGGTTATGCCCGAATTTAATCCCGGTACATAAGGCATCCAATCCCAGCTGGCCGATGGGATATAGGTTGGGCTTGCATAATTAACCAATGGATTAATTGGGCAGTACACCAATACGGCTAAAACGTTTGAGCTACTTTTGCTCACTAAACCCGTAACATCAAAATTACCGCGCTGCATAAAGCCATCCAAAACACCAATTTGTTTACCATTCAGGTAGATCTCGGCTTTGCGGTTGATGCCCTTAAAGTTTAACCAGATCTTTTCTTTGGTATAACTTGCCGGGATATTAAACTCGGTACGATACCAAAAGTTGCGATCGTATTTGGCTTTATCAACCTTGTAAATATTATCGCCAAAGTTGGGGTCTTTCTCCAGCCCGGCTACCACGTAGGCATTAAAAACGGTACCCGGTACCACGCCTTTAACCCAACTGCCTGCATCGTAACCGGGTTTGTAAATATTGGCGCTATCGGCACCTACTTCGGCCTGGGCTTTTACTTTCCAGCTGGTTTGCGGGTTGGCACTGCCGAGGTAAACCATATCCTGTGCCGATGCCCCGGCACAGGCGGCAACACAGATCATGAAAATTGATCGCTTTAAAAACGGGTAAAAATTAAAAGGCATTATGTGGTGATATTTAGTTTAAAAAGAAACGTTATTGCGGGTTTTAAAATCCGGGGTTCTGAAGGGAAAATGATATACTAAAGAGCGCTGTCATGCTGAGCCTGTCGAAGCATCGTGGGCAAAGGCATCTACGCGCGACCCTTCGACAGGCTCAGGGTGACAGGCCCGTYCGCCTCAAAAACATAACATATCAGGGGTAACTTGTCGAAGCACGCGGGCAAAGGCCTCTGCGCACGAGTCTTCGACAGGCTCAGCATGACAGGCCCTCCCACCTCAAAAACCCAAAACATCATGGTTAAGCAAGAAGTGATAACGTTCATTTTTTTTTAGTTTGATGTTTTTTTTGAAAGCGAAAACGGTTTATCATCAGCAGCCAACCCACGATTCATGTTAGGCTTATCCCCCATTTCAAAACGGAGGATACCGCCGGCCATAATATCGCCGTGTTTAATAAAATTGTGCGTATAAGGCTTGCCGTTGAGCGTGGCCGATTGGATGTACACGTTTTGCTTGCTGTTGTTATTGGCCTCGATGATGAACTTTTTACCGTCCTCCAGCGTGATGGTCATTTTTTTGAAGGCGGGGCTGCCAATCACATACTCATCAGTGCCGGGGCAAACGCTGTAGATACCCGCCGCGCTCAGCACATACCATGACGACATCTGGCCTTCGTCCTCATCGCCGGGGTAGCCATTTTCGCCGGCATTGTACATTTTATCCATCACCTCGCGTAAATGCTGCTGGGCTTTCCAGGGCTGGCCGGCGTAGTTATACATGTACAACAGGTGATGAATAGGCTCGTTGCCCTGGGCGTACTGGCCCATTTTAAAGGCGGCCATTTCGGTCATCTCGTGAATTACCTGGCCGTAGCCTCCAACTTTAATGGTACCCGGCTCAGTAAATACGGAATCGATCTTATCAGTAAAATTTTTATCGCCGCCCATCAGGTTAATCAAACCCTGCACATCCTGGAAAACCGACCAGGTCCAGTGCCAGGCGTTACCCTCGGTATAGGGGCCGCCCCAATCCATCGGGTCAAAGGGCTCTATCCATTTGCCTTTGGCGTCTTTGGCACGCATAAAGCGTGTTTTGGGGTCGAACAGGTTTTTGTAGTTGTACATCTGCCTGCCAAATACGTTTTCATAGTAGGCATTACCTGTTTGTTTGGCCAGTTGGTAACCGCAAAAATCGTCGTAGGCAAACTCCAGTGTCCAGGCGGTTGATCCTTGTGTTTGAGGTGTAAAGGGGACGTACCCATCGGCAAAATACTCTTTCCAGCCGGGCCTGCCGTTGGCGCTACCCCATGGGCCTTTGTTGGTAGCTTCGTGGTAGTAAGCAGCCAACGCCTGCTTTGGATCGAAGGTACGGATACCCTTAACCCAGGCATCCGTTAACAACGATATCGAGTGATTGCCCAGCATCCCGCCCGTTTCGGCCGGGAACGACCACGCCGGCAACCAGCCGCATTGCTGCTGGGCATCTAAGAGGGCCTGCACATACCGCCCCTGCATTTTAGGATGGATGACGGTATTCAGCGGAAATTGTGCCCTAAAGGTATCCCAAAAGCCATTGTCGGTATACATATACCCATCGTGCGTTTTACCATCGTATGGACTGTAGTAATAAGGCTTACCATCTTTACCGTACTCAAAAAACTGGTGCGAGAACAGGTTGGCGTGGTACAAACAACTATAAAAGGTGGCCTTATCATCCTCAGTAGCGCCTTCAATTTTCATGCGGCCAAGCAGCGTGTTCCAAACCACATCTGCCGCTTTGCGGGTATCGTCGAAATTTTTGTATTTACCTAATTCGGTTTGCAAGGTAAGTTCGGCCTGTTCGGGGCTGATGTAGGATGATGCTACTTTGGCCTGCACGGTTTCGCCATCCTTAAATTTGAGGTAAGCGCCAATACCATCACCTTCGGCAGTTAAGTTTTTGGGCGATAGCTGATCTTTTTTGTTTTCCCAGGTACCGTAAGCGGCAAAAGGCTTATCAAAGGTGATTACAAAGTAATTTTTAAACCCCTCTGGCGCCCAACGGCAATTGTTAACCCAGCCTGTGATCTTACGTTCGCCTGGGATTATCTTCACCATGCTCATTTTGGTATAGCCATCCAACACCAGGTAAGCGCCATGCCCCTTGGGGAAGCTGAAGCGTAAATGTGCCCCGCGCTCGGTCGGCGTCATTTCGGTGGTGATATTGTTATCCAGCTTTACTTTGTAGTAGCTGGGTTGGGCTGTTTCGTTTTCGTGTTTGAAGCCGGCAGCGCGTTTATCTTCATTAACAACCAAATTACCGGTTACAGGCATCAGCGAAAACACGGCGTAATCATTAACCCATGAACTGCACTGGTGCGATTGCTGGAAACCACGGATGGTATGTTCAAAATACTGGTACTTCCAGCCGTCGCCGTTTTTGCCGGTTTGGGCAGTCCAGGTGTTCATGCCGAAAGGCAGCGCTGTGGCCGGGTAGGTGTTACCGTAGCTAAACTCGTATTTGGTATTGGTACCCTGCCGGGTGTTTACGTATTTAACCAGGTTATCGTTTTGCGCAAACAGCGCATTGGCCCATAAAAGCGCCGGAACGCATGTAAGTAACCGTATTTTCATTTGGCGTATATAACGTGGTTTATGCCGCTGATGGATATCGGCACTTGATAAGCAAATATAATCAATAAATCGATTTAGCAAAAGATTAATTAAAAACCTTATTCTATTTGAATAAGGTTTTATAAAACAAATCGGCCACAAATTTATTCCCCTCGTCGTTCAGGTGTACGCCATCCTTGGTCAGGATGCCTTCGCCTTTGTTGGTGGGGTTATTTTTAACGTTATATTCATGAAACAGGGTGCGGAAATCAAAAAGATCGCAATTGTTTTGTCTGGCCAGGTCGCGGATGATGTTGGAGTATTTGTTCAGGTCGCCATCAAGCTCGTTGCTGTAATCGGTTTTCTCGCCCACGCTGGCTGGCGTACATACAAGTACTTTGATATTTTTTGCCTGTAATTTTTTGATAAGCGCCGTATAAAAGCGGCCAAACTTATCCCAATCGGTACCTGTACCAAACATGCGCTTATGCCATACATCGTTCACCCCTACCCAAATCACTACCACATCGGGATTTTTGGTTAATACATCATCTTCATAGCGGAGGTATAAATCATATATCTTATTACCGCCAATGCCTGCTCCGGCAACTTCATAATCCTGCTCCTTTTTTTCGGCTTTAAGGCGTTGCTGAATCAGCGTGATAAAACCGTTGGGCTGTACAGCATACTCGGTAATAGAATCGCCAAAGAATACCACTTTGGTTGGCTTTTTAGTTTGAAAACTGCACAGCATGATAATGCCGGCAAACAGTAAGAATTTTTTCATTTGGGTTAGCTAAATTGATTTAGCGAATATATAATTTTGAGTTGCAAGTAGCAAGAATGAAAGTTGTTTAATTTTTTTAGGATAGAAATACGATTCGTCGTTTTAAATATTTTTTCACAACGTATGCTTTGAGTTTTCTCGTCCCCGCGGGGAGAGCCGCTGAAGCCACATAAAAACATGGTTAACACATGTTAACCATGTTTTTAACACAATTAATTGATTACAAATGATTTAAGTAAAAATAACTCAAAATTGTGTTAACCTTTGTTAACCATGTTTGCTTACGCTGCGGCCATTTTAATAATATTAAGGGGACAGTAGATTTTAAAAATCTTCCGTCCCCGCGGGGTCTCTCAACGAGGACCCTGCGATGTACAATGTCCTGTCCGAAACTTAATGCCGCGTTTGTGCGAGGTGATCGGGTACCTCAGTATCCTCTACGAGAGACCCTGAGGGGACAGTAAAATCTTGATACTTGATACTAACTACTTGCTACTAAAAAACTACTTCCCCCCAATCTTCATCCTGATAAACCTTGGCCTGTACAGGTTGGGCTTCTTCATCAAATCGGGGATGAAATCAACGGAGTTAATGTTATAGCTAATCAGCAGTTCGCCGGGGGCGGATAGGCTTGGATGTGCTTTGGCGTTGTAAACTACAAAGGTTTTCTCTTCCAGGTCGGGTTTGCAATCCCATATCTTTATTACCGGGCCAAAGGGACCATAGGGTGTCGCCCCTATGCGCATACCCACATTGGTGCTCATGCCTCCTACCTGGAAAATGAGGGCATAACGGCCATCAGGCAGCGCGGTGAGGCTTAGTTCATTGGATACACTATTGGTAACATCGGCTACCTTGTTCATGTCTTTTATCCAGTTGGTGCCATCGTAAAACCACCACCTGTCAAACTTTTCAAAGTCTTTTGGCAAAACGCGGGCAACCATCAAATTTTTGCCTATGCCGCGCACCCCGTAAACGTAAACGTAACCATCGGGTTTAGGTGCGCCGGCTTTTGTGGTATTCACATAAATGCCAGCCCCGAACGACCCGATATCGCCTTTTGCATCCGTGAGGTAAAATGGCGTATCCATTTGCTTAAGGTCTTTATACGGCGGCTGCGATCCTGCGGGAATTTTTATCAGCGTGTTACCAACCTCCCTGAACCCGAAGGCGCCGGTGCCAACATTACGCACCCTATAGCCAAAAATATAAATGGCATTATTCAATTCCTGGTTTACAAAGCCATCGCCAAGCCAATAGTAATCGCCTGCCGCGGTTTGGGCAGTGTGTGGAATGAACAATGATTCGGCGGCCCCTGCCTTATCAGCATCCCAGGAAAACTTCATTTCGGTATCGGCAGGCTGGTTGCCATGGAGTACGGCCACCGAATTATGGATCATTTTAAAGCCCGGCACCATCGTGCCGTTTTCTATTTTGCCAATCATCGAATCGCTGAAGATAAACAGGATCTTATCGCCGGCCTTCGCCGGCTTGTTTTCTACTCCGTTTAACGGGATAGTATAAATCCCGTCGCCTCCAAACCAGCCTGCTTCGCGCTTTAACAGGCTGCTCCAATCGGGGGCCGCCTCGACAGTGAAATTAAGATCGGTAAGATTTACCGTTTTACCATCGGTTTGTGCTATAGTTTGCAGGTTTGCTGCAATGCAAAAAAACAAGGTGATGACTGCAAAGTTTCTCATAGAGTAATTCAATTAATAGGGTATACAACCTATGTTACGGGTTGTAGCTTTCCCAGTTTTTAGTTTTTATAATTAAACATACAAAGCCAACCAGGCCGCCAACTACCATTAATAAACCAATATAGCCGGCCTGGGTAAAGTTCATTCCAAAAATTTGATATTTTGGGTTAATGCGGATCAGTTCGATCAAAAACCTTTCGCCGCCGTTGAGCACCAGGTATAAAAAAAACATGAAACCCGGTTTGATAATTTTATTCCTGAACACCCACATCAGCGTAAAAAACAACAGGCAAATAGTGGCCTCGTAAAAGGGTGTGGGGTACACGCCATGTAACAATTGGTTGCAATAATTGCCGGCACAATCTGGTATTGGAAGGCCCGCGTTAATGGCATTGTGCGGATAGGTGAACGACCACATCCACCCCGGTATTAAACCTGGCTTAGGATGGCTATTGATAATACCCCAATCGCCATCACCGGCAAGCTGGCAACCTATACGGCCAATGCCGTAAGCCAGCATCATACCCGGCGAACCGATATCTGCCAAATGCACCAGCTTCATCCCTTTTTTATGGCCAATGTACAGGTAAGTTAAAGCGCCAAATATCAATCCCCCGTAGTAAGAAAAGCCGCGCACGTTGAATAAAGTACCCAAGGGGTCGTACCTGAAATTACTCCAGTGTTCCACCGTGTCAAATAACTTGGCACCAATAAAGCCAAAAAAACCTACCGAAAAAACAATAAGCCCCATCAGCTGATATGGATGAACAGTTTGCACCTCTGCTTTAGGCTGTTCCAGTTCCTTTTCCTTTTTATCTGCATAAACCCATAAACCAAATACTGCACCGGTGAGTATGCCCATCACCAGGTTGCCTTTAACCGATAGCAGGTACCCTTGTGGGTTGGCGCTGAACACCGTATAGTTAAACATGACCCCAAAGGCCTTGAAGCCTAATAAAAAGCCAGGAATGGAGTTGATACTGATTTCGGCAACAGATGCCCGTTCTCCTACCACTACGTTACGGGTAAAAGCTTTAATTTTATCCAAGGCTTCGTACCGTTTAAACTCCGAGCTAAATACAATATACGAGAACAAAAAAGACAATGCCACAAACAAGCCCAGCGTTTGAACAGGAAACGTAAAATTAATACCGAACAGGTAATAAATGAGGTGGCCTATAGTTGGAAACATTGCACTAATTTAATTATTAAATGATTCCATAACCAAACAATATATCATGGGCAGCTGTGAAACTTCACGAAACTCCGACGGAGAAAATTACACATTAAATAGCGTTGTCATGCTAAGCCTGTCGAAGCATAGTGGGCAAAAGGCCTCTCCGCGCGACCCTTCGACAGGCTCAGCATGACAGGCCTGCGTATTCGAAATTATAACACGTCATGGGTAGCGGCCTGAACGCTGGCCACTACTCACCCCGGCTACGCTGCGCTGGCCGACCCTCTCTCCGGCTGCGCCGCAAAGAGGGTATCAACATATTTTTTTAAGCCCTCTTTGCAACGAAGTTGGAGAGAGGGCCGACGGGCGCAGCCGAGTCGGGGTGAGTCTTCGCCGACATGGCTTCACCACCCACTATTAAAACCCGGCCTGGATACCAATATTAAGTACCCGTTGGTTAATGTATGCATCGCCCGCTGTATTGGTGGCTACCTCAGGATCCTGCTGGTATTTTTTAAAGTTTGTCCATGTAAACAGGTTGTATGCGCTTAAGTAAATACGGGCATTATTAATTTTAAAGGGCAGCAATTTGGTAGGCAGCTGGTAACCCACATCAATTGTTTTTAAACGGATATAATGCGCATTGATAAGCCAGTAATCCGAAAAATAAGATGTAGGGCTGTTAACTGATGTAGGGTTGGTAGTTAGCCTCGGGAAGTTGGCAGTACCAGCGGTTGCCGGTGTCCAGCGTTCCTGGTGAATGGGCTGAAACTGGCTTTGAAACGGCTCGATACCGGTGCCCAGCACCGCGAAGCTATAGTTAAACGAACCGGCAAACAGCGCACTGATGCTGAATCCTTTGTACACGGCCTGCAGCGACAAGCCCAGCGAGGTATTAGGCAAATTGGGATTGCCAATTGCACGTTTATCAAACACATTAATGATGCCATCGCCGTTCAAATCCTGGTAACGCAGGTCGCCGGGTTGCAGCGGCAAGCCGTTATCGGGCACTGCTATAGGGTTACCCGCGTTTGATCCGCCGTGGGCAGCCTGGTAGGCGTTAATAGCCGATATATCATTAGCCGTGTAATAACCCAGGTAATGGTAGCCAAACTGCTGCCCTATTGGTTTGCCTGTTGAAGCCAGCCACGGATAGGCAGGCGATGCCTCATCCTGGAACAGGATTTTGTTTTTGGCGTATGAAAATACCAGGCCCACATTGTATTGTACTTTTCCTAAAGTGCTGTGGTATGATATCTGCCCGTCAAAACCCTGGTTGCGGGTTTTACCGATATTTACCGCAGGTAAGGCCACACCAATAATTTCGGGTACGCTACCCGGCACAATCAATTGGTCGTAACGGATATCGTGGAAAAAGTCGATAGTAGCCGAGATCTTATCGTTAAACAAGTTCATATCCAAACCTACGTCGGTTTTTTTGGCACGCTCCCAAACTACATTGGCATTACTAAGGGCATCTTCGTAAATGGTGCCATAACCTTGCGGCGTTTCGTTAAAATAATAGCCACCGCCTTGTTTATAAACCTGGTTGTACACGTACCGGTTACCTGGCGCCGCATCTGACCCTACCAGGCCGTAGCTGCCCCTTATTTTGAACAGGCTGAACACCGGGAACTTTTCAGTAAAAAACTTCTCTTTCACCAGGTTATATCCTGCGCTTATCGCCGGGAAGTATCCAAACCGGTGATTGGCAGCAAACCTATCGGTACCGTTGTAAGCAATATTAAATTCCAACAGGTATTTCTGCTTATAATCGTACCCTAACTTACCGGATATCCCCTGGAATTTTTGCGGCACCGCGACCAGCGAGGCATCCAGCAGCGACTGCGCATTGTAAGTTTGCGATGTTTGGTTAAACAACAGCAAGCCGGTTACATGGTGCGAATTGCTAAAATTATGATCGTAATTGGCATATAGCTGTACATCATAGTTGTTGCTGTTGATATCGGTATTACCCGTAAGTGCGTAGGGTGTATACACATAAGTAGCACCCGGCCTTAAAGCATATTGATTAGTTGTTGGATCAAAGTGATAAGCCGGGATACCGCCATTAAAAATTTGCTTGGTAAACTGCTCAATGCTGGAGTATGCAACCCTGCCGGTTAGTGATAAGCCTTCGGTTAACGCATCCAGTTTCTGGGTAGCGCCAAACAGGAAATTAAAGTCGGTACGGCGCGAGTGCTGGTAGCCACCGGTTGCCAGCCTTGCATTCAGCGTTGGCAAATGCTCGGGGTTAAACGGCGAGTAAGCATAGGAGTACGAACCATTAGGGTTGATGTAGGGCGCGGTAAATGGCGTCTCTTTAGTAAAATTATAAATCTCGCCCACGGCATTCTCGTTATAAGGCTGATTCAAGTCAGAAAAACGGGTGGTTACATCCAAACGAAGATCTAACGTTTTGTTGGCTTTTAAATCGAGATTGGAGCGGAAGTTATACCTGTTGAAATAATAGTTGGTGTTTACCAGACTTTGCGGATCGGCAAAGTCACGCACCAATCCATTTTGTTTCAGGATACCGCCTGAGATAAAATACTTAAGCGCGTTGTTACCGCCCGATATATCCAGGTTGGTATTGGCCTGGTAGGTATTTTTCTTGAATATCTTGTTGTACCAATCAACATCCGGGTGCCCGTAAGGATCGTCTCCGGCCTTGAAATGGTCGATATCTGCCTGCGTGAATGGCTTGTTGAGCCCATCGTTACCATAGGCCTCGTTAATTAATACTGCCGAGTTGTATGAATCTAAAAAGGTTGGCGTTTTGGTTGGTGCCTGTAAGCCGGTCTCGACCCTTAAATTAACTTTGGGAGCCCCGCTTTTACCACGACGGGTAGTTACCACCAATACACCATTGGCACCTTTAATACCGTAAATAGCCGTGGTTGAGGCATCTTTTAATATCGAGATGCTTTCAATTTCGTTTACGTTGATCTGCTGCAGCTGGTCATAACTATACTGAATATCATCAACAATAATTAATGGCTGGTTACCTGCGGGGTTTAATGAACTTACGCCACGGATATAAAAGTCAGATGCATCCTTACCCGGCTGGCCCGATGCCTGCTGCGAGAAAAAGCCCGGCAATTTACCGGTTAAAGCATTTTGCACGTTGGCCGTTGGCACGGTACGTATATCAGCCGCCGAAATGGAACTTACGGCTCCTGTGTTGGTAGGCCTCGATCTTTTGCCGTACCCTACTACCGCAACCTCATCCAGACCGTTGCTGTTTGTTTGCAGGATAATATCGGCTGTGTTACCGTCCTTAAACGTATAGGTTTGCGGTATATAGCCGATGAATTTAACAATGATGCTGTTTGACTGCCCTTTAAGTGTAAGGCTGAATTTACCGTTGCCATTGGTAATTACCCCGTTGGTTGGCAATCCTTTTTCAACCACTGATGCGCCCGGCAAAGCGCCGGTAAGGTCGCGCACGGTACCGGTTACGGTTTTGCTTTGCGCAAATACCACCACCGGGAGCATGGCTATTATTATTTGAAAGAAAAGTATGAATTTTCTCATAACTGCTTAATTAATTTGGTTAAATTGATTGAAGGATTACCATCCGGGATTTTGTTTCATATTCGGGTTCTTTAACACTTCATCATAGGGTATAGGGTACAGGTACATAGCCGGCTGATTAAATTTGGTATCCAGCGCTGTAACTATATTGTAGGTTAAACTCGATCCTATTTTATTGATAGACATACCTTTCAATGGCTGGTTCATGACCACATTGGCTGTTTTCCAGCGGCGGATATCCCAATAGCGGCTCTCTTCAAAGGCAAATTCTATCCGGCGTTCGTTGTGGATGGCATCGCGCATCTCATCTTTGGTCATGCCTGCTTTTAACCCGTATAAGCCATTGCCACCTGCTGCTATGCCTGCCCGTTTGCGGATGCTGATTATATCGTTATAAACATCGCTGGTGGCGCCGTTTACTTCGTTTTCAGCCTCGGCATGCCCTAATATCACATCGGCGTAACGTATCACCAGCCAATCGGCATTATGGCCCTGAAAACTGTTCGCATTTTCTTCGTTACCCATAAATTTGCGCATGTAGTAGCCGGTTTTAGTTTGCTGCAGGCTGGTGTTTGGCTTGCTTTGGCCACCCTCATACAGCTGCAGGTCGCTGTTAAGCCAGCGGGCACCATTATAAAACACCGTATAAGTAAGGCGCGGATCGCGGTTTGCGTACGGGTTATTGCTGTCGTAGCCCGATGCCGGGTCGGTAATAGCCAGGCCGTTACTCATCGGGAAAGCATCTACCAGTTGCTGGCTTGGGCTGGTTTGGCCTTTGGCAGCCGCGCCCGGGAAACCTATCGGTGCGTTGGCAGTTTCAATCCCGTTATCAGACCCTGTTTGCCTTATCAGGATCATTTCGCTGTTATTCTGGTTCAAAAACACACCCTTAAAATCGTTCGGTAACGAGTATGCGCCCAGGTTCATGACATCCTTTGCCGCCGCCGATGCCGCTGCCCAGCGGGCCAAACTATTATCGGTATAACCGGTAAGCGGGTTTGCAGCATCAATATTACCGCCATTAAATAATGGGCTTGCGGCGTATAATAACACCCTTGCCTTTAAGGCAAGCGCGGCGCCCTTGGTTACCCTGTGCGCATCGGCATTGGGGTTATCAACCGGGGCAGTAAGCAATGTATCTTTAATGGCATCACACTCGCTTGTAATGTATTTAATGCAGTCGGCAAATGAGTTACGCGGCAGCGATACGTTATCGCTTATAGTAAATACTTTATCGCCAAGCAATGGCACACCGCCATAGCGTTTTACCAGTTCAAAATAAAACAGCGCCCTTAAAAAGCGGGCCTCGCTTTTCCAAACATACTTTTGCGAGTAGCCTTTGTATTTAGCCATCACCGGCACTACGCCAATGTTATTCACAAAAATATTGGCCTTGCGGATGCCTGCATAATAGTAGGCCCAAAGATTTTCATCGGCAGGAATGGTGTAGGAGTTGTATGCGGCTGTACCCAAAATGGTTACCTGGTTTGTTGGCCCCGATGCCGATGACATAGCATCATCAGATGCGGCATCCAGGTAATCGCCGCCTACCCGATTATGACCACTTTTCATTACCGGGTAAATGCCATACAAAAATTCCTGCGCACTGCTGCCTAAAGAGTCCTTAGGGTCAAACACATATTGAATGCCTACCTTATCAACCGGAAATTGCTCATATTTTTTACAGCCTGCCAGTATTACCAAAATGAGTACGGCCGCTATGTGTATATTTTTAATTCTCTTCATGATCATAATTTTAATGTTGGCCAATAATTAAAGCTTAATGTTTATACCTGCATTAAACACGCGCTGTATGGGATATGCCAAACCATACACCTCAGGATCCACGCCTTTGTAGCCGTAAAATGTGTACAGGTTTTCGCCATTGGCAAATACCCTGATGCCCGATAATCTTAGTTTGCGTGCCCACTCCAGCGGCAGGCTGTAGCCTACTTCGGCATTTTTAAGCCTCATGTAATTTGCCGACCGGATGTACAGTGTTGATAGCAAACCATTGTTAACATTGCCGGTTGATGATAAGCGCGGCAGGGTAGCTATATTAGCTGTTTCTGGTGTCCACCTTCCGGTTAGGGCATCATAGCCCTGGCCCAGGTAAATGTTACCAAACTGACCAAGGCCGGCAAAGCCGTTTACCAGGTTGTTGTTGTAAATAATCTGGTGGTTGGTAACACCCTGCATAATTACGCTCACGCTGAAACCTTTATAGTTAACACCAAATGATAAGCCGTAATAAATTAAAGGTTTGGTATTGGCTATGGCCGATTGATCAAACTGGTTAATAACGTGGTCGCCGTTAAGGTCTTTGTATTTTACATCGCCGGCCTGTGGCGTGTAGCCAACTGTGGTGGCGCTGGTGGCTGCATCCTGCTCGTTTTTAAAGAAACCTAAAGCAGTATAGCCAAATATTACGTCGTTTGATAAGCCGGTGCGCCTTAACCATGGATACGGCGCGGGCTCTTCATCGCTGAATACATTGGTTGATGTTTGCCGCGTTGCATTAGCTGTAATAAAATAATTTAAATTACCGGCATGGTCCTGGTAGGTTAAAGTAAGCTCGGTACCTTTATACAACTTCACGCCAATATTCTCGGCCGAGTAGGTGGTTCCTAACAAGGCTATACTATTGCCACGGGTTTGTAACAGATCATAGTACCTGTCATGAAAGTAATCAGCAGTAATTTTAAAGTGATCTTTAAACAGGGATATATCGGTACCAATATCCAGTTTTTTGGCGTTTTCCCAACGGATGTAGGGGTTAGCCAGGGTATTTTCGTTATAGCTTTGAATTACGCTGCGGGCAGTACCCAGTGTATAGGGATAGCCGATTGACGTACCATAGGTTTGCAAAAAGTTGTAGTAACCAAAATTATCAACATTGGCATTGCCGGTTTTACCATAAGTAGCGCGCCATTTCCATGAGCTTATCCAGCTAATATCTTTTATAAAACGCTCCTGCCCCATTTGCCAGCCTAAGCCAACGGCGTAAAACATGCCATACTGGTTACCGGGCGGATACCTGTTGTAGCCGCTGCTGTTGGCCGATGCTTCAATAAAGTATTTGCCATCGTAGTTGTAACCCAATTTGGCTGCCCTATTGGTGGTAACACCAGATAAGTCATAGTTCAATACAACCGACCGGGTATCATATAACAACATGCCGCTTACTGTGCCTTTTCCAAACTGCCTCTCGTAATTTAAAGCGGCCTGCGCAAAAGAATACCGGGCGCTTGATACCGTGGCAAAGCCGTTTGATTGCGATATTGGTGTACCCACAGCCGAGTATGAGCTATCTTTGTTAAGCAAATAGGTATTGTTTTGCAGCGACCGGTTTACCAGGCCCTGCGATTCAAAGGCCAGGTTGCCCTTTAGTTTTACCGAGAGGCCTTTTGTTACGCTGCTTAAATCGTAATTAAGATCGAGATTGGCCATTACATCGTTACTGTTGGTGCGCTGGTAGCCCGAAAACTGCGATTGCGATAACAGGTTATTGGTAAACAACGTAGTACCGCCGAATGATCCGTTAGGGTTATAAACCGGGTAGGCGTTGTTAGGTGTATTGTACAAAGTGTTCAGGATGCCCGAGTAGCCTGTTCCCGGCTGGGTAGCCTGTTGAATACGGCCAAACAATTGCAAATCAACCGTAAACTTTTTGGTAACGTTTACACTCAGATCCGAATTGATAATGTAGCGGCTAAGTTCGTTGTTGGTATTATAAGTTGCAGCTGGCGAGGTTTTAAACATGCCCTGCTGATCCATATAGTTTAATGAAACACTGTATTGCGCCACGCTGCTGCCGCCGTTAACGTTGAGTTTGTAGCTGCTTATTGGCGAACTGTTGCGCAGCAAGGTATTAAACCAATTTACATCCGGGTGATGAGCAGGATCGGTATGGTTGCGATAGGCGTTAAAGTCATCGGCGGTGTAAATAGTTGGCTTGCCATCGTTTTGCAGCGCCTCGTTATATAAATAAGCATACTGGTAGGCTGGCAGCGGTTTCGGCAGATCCAACGGGTGTTGCGAACCAACTTCGGCCGTAAACGAAATGCGGGGCGCCCCTGCCTGGCCATGTTTGGTAGTGATCAGTAAAACACCGCGCGAGCTGTTGATACCCAGCAAAATGTTTGATAAGGCATCCTTTAAAACCGATACCGACTCGATACTTTCCGGATCGATAGAAGAGATTTCGCGCTGTACGCCATCAATGATAGTTATAGGCGTTTGTCCGCGCAGCGATAAACCTATTTCGGTATTATCATTTGCCGAGTAGTTGTTGTGCTGCACCACGTTGCCAATAAAATCGGCCACGGTTTGGGTGCTGGTTTGCGGGCTGGCAAAGCCACTGTACTGCTGCGTGTACAAGCCCGGCAGCTGCCCCGGCAATGCATGGGTATATAACGATGCCGGTGTGGTTGTAAGCTGGTTGGTATAAATGGAAGCAACCGACCCCAGGTTTGCAGCTGCCTTTTTGGTGCCGTATAACACGTTTATCGTTTCGGGCACTTTTAAATAGGTATCAAGCAATTTTATGGTGACAGGGCTTTTGCTGCTGATGTTTACCTCGCTGGTGTAATAGTTAAGCATGGTAAATACCAGCTTATCGCCGGTGACAGCGTTAATCTCGAAGCGACCGTCTTTATCAGTAAAGCTGGCATCGGTTTTACCCTTTATCATTACCTTAACCCCGTTTAAAGGGTTGGCATATTCATCAAGTACAACCCCGCTTACCCAACCAGGATGGGTACTACCCCTGCCTGTGGTATCCTGCATAGCTGCGTACCCGGTTTTTACCAGCATAAGCATCAATATGACGAAACCTGTAAAGCATTTCTTTAAGTAGCAATAAGCCATAGTATAAGATTTAAATTGTTGGCAATAATTAAATATCGTTTTAGCAGCTACCTCAACCTGTGATTTTAAAAACAAGGTTAATTCGGCCTCCTTTTGTATTATATTTGGTTACGAGCACTTAAAAGTGTAAACAAACGGCGCCAGTGTGTTACCATAGCCAACCTTTGCAGTGCCTTTTTTATCGGTAATGAAGTACTCTATTTTGGTGATGGTTTGCGCCGCCGTTGTGTTAAAAAACGACTTGGGCCAAAACGTTAGCTGGTACTTTTTACTGTTTGGCACCGCTTGTATCATTTTGGTTTTATCGGTTTGCTCGCAAACGCTGATGGTTTTGCCATCACTGGTATAGGCGGTAGCGCACAGGTAAGTTTCGGCAGCGTTGTTTAGCGGCGTGTTAACAACCGTGCCATCAAAGGTTAGCGTTATGATGTCGTTATCTAACGATTTTGGCGGGTTAACTGTGGTAAGCTGCGGATTACAAAAATCAATCAGGTCGCCGGTGCCGCCGGTAACTTCAAAGCAGGGTGTTACTACTTCGCTGTAATAGGTACCAAACTGATCGCTGGTAAAGCCGTGGCCGGTATCGGTAATGGTGTAGCCTAATTTTACCAGGTAGTTGTTATTATCGGCAGCCACTTTTGTTTTAATGGTGATATCGCCCTTAAATTCAAGCCCGCCGCTGTGCGAATATGCTTTATCTGATTGATAAGCTACCCATTCCATATCGTCGATAAGGTTACCACCTATCTGGAAAGTTTTTTTCATGTAGGCTGTCCAGGTTAAGCCGTTTCCGTTTTTGCCTAAGGTTCCTTCGGGTATCAGCGTCATGTTGCCGCTGCCCTGCGCGCCCGAGTAGGTTACAACGGTATTTTGTGCCGCTTTCCATCCCTTGGGTACCAAAAAGCCAAACACCAGGTAATCGGGGCCGCCATCTGCCGCCGTTGGTATAGATAGATGAACAGTTACGGTCATTGTAGACCCCGCTGTTGTAGTTGCAGGCTGGTCAACACTGGTTATCACCTCGCCGCAGCAGGCCAGTACAATAGCCAGGGCAGTTAAGGCGCAAAACTTCCATAAACCTTTACCTTTTATATGTAAATATGATCTCATAAAATCTGTTGTATTAGTAGGTTATGGTTTATGGTTAGTTAACTTTTTGCAGTACGTATACATAGCTATTGTTTGGGCAGCCCGGGCTAAAAGTGATGCTTAGCTGCCTTTTACCATTCACAATAGGATAATTGAACGGTGTTGATACAGCGGCGCCCCCGGTTGCAGTAAACGTTATTTTAAATGGATATTCCGGATCGTCGAGCGCGAATTTGCCGTTGGCGTTTACTAAAAAAGGCAGCGGGTTTTCAATGGTATAGCCACCATCTTTAAAGTTTACCCTGAATTTGGTAAAATCGATAAGGGTGGTAAGCTCGGTGCCGTTGCGCGTTGCCCTGATCACCTGCCAGCTGCCCGTAATATCTTTGATAGATTCTTTTACCGGCAATACCTTTTCGGCTTTGCATGATGCCATCAAAATAGCCGCTATCGCTACCAGCAAAAAGCCGCACTGTTGCATTATATTATTCTTTTTCATTTGCTTTTTATCTTATAATGATGATCAATACCCTGGGTTTTGTAACATATCAGGCGATTTGGCCACCTCCGTTTGCGGGAAAGGCCACAGGTACATAGCCGTGCGGAAGTTGCGCTTGCGCACCGGGAAGGTTTTATAAGTAACCGATGCATTATTACGGTCAACCTCCATACCGTACGTTTGGATATTGTCGGTTTGGTCGGCTATTTTCCAGCGGCGCACATCCCAAAAGCGGTGCTCCTCAAAGGCCAACTCAATACGGCGTTCGTTCTGAATGGCTTTGCGCATATCTGCCTGGCTTAACCCGGTTGGCAACTGGTACGGGTTTAACCCTGCCCGCTGGCGGATAGCCTCAACAGCCTGGTAAACCTGCGTAGTTGGGCCTTCATATTCGTTGGCGGCCTCGGCGTAGTTCAGCAGAATTTCGGCATAACGGATTAATGGCCAGCATCTTTTGGTTGGATGTGTAAAATCCTGCGATACGGCATCCGGATCCAGCATTTTGTTGGTGTAGTACCCTGTACGGGTGCCCACATTAACCGCATCGGGACCGGTTGATTGGCCATTATAGGTACCGGTAAAAATATTAATAGGCGATTTGCCCGACGACAGCCTGTTTTGGATAAGTGTTTGATCGCGGATAACGGTATAATCTAAACGCGGGTCGCGGTTAGCATAAGGGTTTTGCGGATCGTAGCCGGATGTTGGGTCGGTGATGGGTTTGCCCGTGTTCATCGGGAACGCATCAACCAAACCCTGCAAAGGCAGGGCTCCATTTTTGCCCGTACGCGATGGTGGTTGCCACAGGCTTTCAAAATCGGCATTGTTGCCGCGCATCAGCTCAAAAATATATTCGGTATTAAAGGGCAAGGTAAACAGGTGCTGAAAGCCATAGCCGGGTGCGGTAGCATTATCAACGTTGAGTTTATAGGCTCCGGTACCAATTACAGCAATCGCGGCATCTTCGGCAAGTTTCCAGCGCTCTTTATCAAACGTAGCATAGCCCACCAGTTCTTTTGTAGCGCCATCGCCTATCGATTGCCCGTTAAATAACGGACTTGCAGCATACAACAAAACCCTTGATTTTAAGGCCAGGCAGGCGCCCTTTGAAGCGCGGCCATAGTTTAAGCCGCTTTGAACTGTTGGCAACTCAAGCGCGGCGGTATCGCAATCGGCCAAAATATAGTTTACCGTTTCGGCATAGGTATTCCGCTTTGCGGGGATGGCATCTGTGTAGTTGTAAATCTTATCGTTAACTATATGCACCCCGCCGTAGTGTTTTAATAATATGGCGTAATACCAGGCCCTTAAAAAATGAGCCTCGGCACGCATCTGCGTTTTGGTAAAATTATTTATAGGCGACTTTGGCAAATTGGCCAGCAGCTGGTTTACCGCGCGAATGTTGGTATAGCTGTTTTTATAAGCATCATCGGTAACTACAGCCGCGTTGATAGTGCCCGATTCAAAAGCCAAAGCAGTAGAACCGGCCGACGTGTAAACCTCGGCTTCGTCCGAAGCAGCATCAAGACCGCCGTTGGTTGTAGGCGATAAAATAGGCCCGTATAAAAAGCGGCCAGGGTTAAAGCTGAAACCCACATTACTGTAGATATTTGACAAAAACGCCACCGTATTGGCGCTATCGGCAAACACCGTGCTTTGGGTTAAGTTTGATGTAGTGGTTTGCCCCAGGAAACCATCCTTTTTACAGGATGACATGCCCCAAAGCGCAAGCCCGAACATCGAAAAAGTAAGAACCTTGAAGTAAATTTTTTTCATATTACAGGTTTATTTACAATAGCATATTTTTAACACTACAAGTCCATTTAAATAATATCGAAAAATCGATTTAGCTAAATTTGGCAGCTTTACGCAGATTGCCTAAAAAAAAAGTATATTGGTATTAGTTGGTTTATAACAGATGTTTAATCTGACTGCTAATTTAAATCATAAAAACGATTTAGCAAATTTTTTGAACACTTTTTTTTAATTTATTTTGTTTGCATTAAAATCTAACAAAAATTAAAAAAGTGTTTAAAAACCGGGCCAAATATTACAAGCCCGGTAATTAAATTTCGCAACACTATCCCCTACTTTATTTTGTTAAAGTAGCGACTAAAAAACAGCGCCTGGTAAACAACCGAGTTGCTCCAAAATTCCCAGGTATGCGCCCCTGGCCTTACGGTAAAATCATGCGGAATCTTACGCATTAAAAGCTCATTATGAAAAGCAACATTTGCCGGGTATAAAAAGTCATCGTAACCGCAATCAAACGTAATAAGCAACGAATTTGGCTTTAACAGGTATATCATATTGATAACGCTGTTTTTTTCCCACCTTTCGGGGTATTGGCTGTATTTTCCCAATACCTGCTCAATACCAAAAGCATCCGAAAAGGGCCTGATGTCCAGCGCGCCGCTCATGCTGCCCGCCGCGCCAAAGGTATCCTGGTGCTTAAAGGCAATGTACATGGCGCCATGCCCACCCATACTTAAGCCGGTAATGGCCCTCCCGCTCCTATCGGCAATTGTAGCGTAATGTTTATCAACCCAGTTCACCAGTTCGGCTCCAACATAAGTTTCGTATTGCCAATCCTTATTCATAGGGCTATCAAAATACCAACCTGCAAAATTGCCATCGGGGCATACAATCATCATTTGATACTCATCGGCCAGTTTGGTAATGGCGGGTACTTTTAAAATCCAATCACTGTAGTTGCCGCTAAAACCATGCAACAGGTACAACACCGGAAACTTTTTGCCGGCCTGGTAGCCTGCGGGCTTTATCACTACCGCCTTAATATCCTGGCGCATGGCATTGCTGTGTGTTAAAACGGTATCAACCGTAGCTGCATCAACCTTTATATAGCTTATAAAAAAGGCTATAAGGGCTATTATTGTTTTTTTATTCATATGGGTATAGGTATTTTGCGGGTATAATTATTTGGCAGCTATAATAGTAATGCGGTGATTTTTGGGTTTGTTAATGGCATAAATCTGGTCGGTTAGTACCTCCGTTTCTTTTTGCCAGGCATCGCGCAGGCTTTTGTAGCGGGCGCGGCTATAGTTATCTTTATTGCCATTCACAAAAATGTCTTTTACAGCGTATTTTTTTACGGTGTCCATAGCGGCGTTGCTATCGTTGTGCAGCAGACCTTTGCCCTTTAAAAAATCATACTGCATCCAAACATACATTCTTGTACGGCGTTCGATATCCCAGCGCTCTTCATTCAGTTCGCGAACCTGGATGGCCTGCTGGTATTGGGGGGTAGTGGTAATTTCGGCCATGTTAATGCCGCCGGCCAGTTGCCGGGCCGACCAGCTGCCTATCTGCTCGCCATCAATCATCACTTTATAATCGCCGTCTTTAAGGCCTTTAATGCTCAACAATTCCTGGTTAAACTCTTTGGTAAACGGAACTACTTTTAGCGCATCTGCCTGCTTTTTGCGATTGCCCCAACCACGCGGAATGGTATCAATAGGATAAGGCAGCGAATTGGCCAGGTAATTAAACGCAACCGAATCTATGCCAGCTGTTATATTACTGATGCGGCAGTTTACAGCTTTCAACACTTTTTTGCTTTGCGCATTGATGCTTAAATCGGCAACATACTGATTATCCAGCCCCTGGGCTTTTAAAAACAGGTAGGCCATCACCAGGTGTCCATCGTTATCGGGGTGCACCCTATCATTGGGCGTAAGGCTGAAAGTTGAATCCTTCGCCTGTTCGCGCAGGTTAATGGCTGCCATAGGGTGATAAAAATCTACATAACCGTAGCCGTTTCTTTTTGCCGCCTCCTGCTGGAAATCGATAATCTTTGAAAACGCTATGCTTTTCTTAGGATAGATATTTTTGGTGGTGAACTTAGAGGTTTCATCATATGGAGAACCCAAAATAAAGATCTTTTTGATAGCCGGCAGTTGTTTCAGCTTATCTTCCAGCATACTGTAATATTTATAGCTCCCCTGGATCCTTTTATCCATAACATCCTGTGCATCGGCACGGTACCACTCAAAATAGCCGCTATCATTCATGCCCCAGGTAAGGGTTAAAACGTTAGGCTTTTTATCAAGTACATCATCATCAAACCTATCGTAAATCTGGCCTATAACATCGCCGCCAATACCCGCGTTAAAGCAGGTTATCCGCGCGTTGGGGTAATGCGTCATGTAATACAGCCAAATGTACGAGTGGTAATGCCCGCCATCGGTAATGCTGTTGCCCACAAATGCCACCCTGTCGCCCGCCTTAAACGGGGCGATTTTTTGCGCGCTGGCCCAGATGGAAAGACTAATGCCGGCTAATAGTAAAAATGCTTTTTTCATTGTATGTTTTGTTCAAATTATATTCTTCTCTGCTCCCTTTTGTTATTCCCCTCTCAGAAGGGAATCACACTTACTCGCTCTTTTTTTTTTAATTCCCCTCTCGAGAGGGGGCGCGAAAGACTTAGTGGTGGCAGGGGTGTGTTAACCAGCGTTCATTTGCCACTCGTATAAACACACCCCTCCCCCCTCTCAAGAGCTACTGTGTGTACACATCTTTAAAACAAAAGAAAATGTCATTTCGAACGAGGTACGAGGAGAAATCCTATACGACATGCATTCAACCATGCAAATTTGCAAGCATGTCGCAGAAGATTTCTCCTCACGCCAACACTCAAAGCCCTCCCCAGTTCGTTCGAAATGGCATTTTTTTTATTATTGGTACGTTTCCAAAAGATGTGTACACACAGTAGCCTCTCAAGAGGGGAATCGCAGGTTCCCCCCGCTCTTTCTTTTTAATTCCTTGCTCAATAGAGGATCTGATTTTTTATAAATCGATTTAGCTGTCATAACAATCCGTCGCTTTACCCAAATACATATTCCTTTAAATTCCCCAGTTTTTATTTGGCTTGCTGCCCATAGTAAGTTCCAGTGTGCCGCCCGCGGCTATATCTTTAAAGTCGAGGTAACACTTGTTGTAAGCCTTGCCGTTTAGCCTTGCGCTTTGGATGTAAACATTAGCCGCCGAATTTTTGAGTGCGATTATTGTAAACGTTTGCCCTTTGGCATACTTAGGGTCGAGCCTTAAAACTACTTTATTAAATACCGGGCTGGTAATTTCCTGCCGGGTATCACCAGGGCAAACCGGGTGCAATCCACTGGCTGCCAACACATACCAGGCCGACATCTGCCCTACATCTTCATTCCCAACCAGGCCATCAACCGAGTTAAGGTACGCACGGCGACAAATTTCCCTGGTCCATTTTTGTGTAAGCCATGGTGCGCCTAAGCGATTATACAAAAACGGCACATGGTGAACCGGCTCGTTGGAATGGTTGTAATAATCATTCCACATCATGTTATTTGGGGCCTTTTCAAAAAAGTTGTTGAGGTCGGCAATGGTTTTGGTGTTGCCACCCATCATTTTGGCCATGCCTTTTACGTCCTGTGGTACAAACCAGCCTTGCTGGTAGGGGTTGCTTTCAATAGTGCCATACCATTGTTTGGTACGTGCCGAATCGGGCCAGGCTTTCCAGTTGCCGTTATCATCTTTGGGCCTGTACCAGCCTTTTTCGGTATCGAACACATTTTTGTAGGCCTGCCCCCGTTGGGTGTATTTTGTGGCATCGGCAGATTTTCCCAGCCATTTAGCCAACTCGCCTACACACCAATCGGTATAGGCGTATTCTAAAGTTAGGGATAAGCTCAAATCGCCGCCTGTAAAACCTTTATCGCCATTGCCAAATTTTTCGACAGAGCCCACCGCAAGGCGATAAGCCTCGGGCACGTTATAATTGCGGATGCCTTTGGCGTAAGCATCGGCAATTACCGATACAGCCGGGTTACCAATCATACAACCGCTATAAGCGTTCATGATCTCCCAGCGTTCCAGGTAATCCATTTTCTTTTCCTGCGCTAATGTTACCAGCGAATTGATCTCATCGTTCACCAGGCCCGGGTTTATGATGGTTTGCAGGGGCATTTGGCTGCGGAACACATCCCATCCGCTAAAAATAGTCCGCTTATTAAAATTTGCGGTTTGATGTATTTTACCATCGCCGCCCGGATATTTGCCATCTACATCGCTGATAATCCTCGGATCTATCATGGTATGGTAAAGTGCTGTATAAAATACCGTTTTTTGATCTGGCGTACCGCCCTGTACGCTTGCTTTTGACAAAGCTTTATTCCATGAAGCGATGGCTTTTTGGTGCAGGGTATCAAAATTCCAATCCTTAACCTCAGTATTTAAATTGTTTTTTGCTCCCGCGATGCTTACAAAGGATATACCTGTTTTAAGCAGCACCTGCTCATTGGCTTGCGTGGCAAATTGGGTATAAAAACCCAGGTGCTTGCCTTGCTTTTCTGTTGCGCCTTTTAATATTTCGGCTTCGGCAACCCTATCTAAATATTTTTTCCCGGTTACATCATCCAGTTTACGGCTCCAGTCATCGGGGATATTGGCGCTCCAAACACCAAAATCTTTCAGCGGCTTGCTAAATTCGGCATAAAAATAAACCGTGTAATCGGCATGGCCGTCACCATTGCCCCAGCCGCCGCCATCTGGCGTGCATTTCATCCAGCCTTCAATAGTATGGTCATTAACAACTTTTACGTATTGGAGCGTTGAGGTACCCCCTACCCTGCGCGCCAAATCAATCTGGATACGCGAATCGCTGCCTTGCGGAAAGGTGAAACGCAGCATACCGCTGTGTTGGGCAGCCGTCATTTCGGCCTTAATGTTGTGATCGGTCAGCAAAGCACTGTAATAACCTGCCGATGCTTTCTCACTTTTTTTATCGTATTGCGAGCGATAGCCTTTCATTGATCCATCCAGTTTACCGGCTATGGTGTACATTTTGCCGGCGGTAGGCATCACCAGGAAATTGCCCAGGTCGCCGTACCAGCCTATACCGCTCATTTGTGTCATGGCGAAGCCTTCTATACTGGTATGCTCAAAGCTGTAACCCGGGCCATTATCGCCACCTGTGATGGTGTTTGGACTTACCTGTACCATACCGTAAGGTGTAGTAGCCCCGGGAAATGTTTTGCCAAGGCCGTGGTAAACTCCGGCTTCATCTGCGTTGGTAGTTGCACCAATAAAAGGATTTACGTAAGCAGCCGGCGTTTGAGCGTTTAACACCGCCACCCCGAAAGTTAACACAACAGTTAACAGCACAGTAAAATATTTTTTGCCCGACAAAGCAACAAAACCAGCCCTTTTATTATTGGTCATCTTTTTAATCCCTGGAAATATATTTTAGAAACTCGATTTATAATTGGTAATTATCGACCAAATTATCTAATAAAAACGATTTAGCAAAATTTTGTATAACAATTTTTACAAAGTTTTTTTATGCTGTTGTGGTTTATGGTGATTGGGCTTTTTTAACCTAGTTTGAATCTGCTGGATTTCATCAATTAATAAAACCGAATGTCATTTCGAATCCCTTGAAGGGCCGGAGCGTGTGGGGAAAGGGTGAGAAATCTTGTACGTTTCGCATTCCGGGGTCTTGTAGTGATGCAGGGAGTACTAGACTTCATCTCCCTCCGGCACCTACTGTGTACACACATCTTTTAATAAAAGAAAATTGTCATTTCGATAGAGCAAGAGGAGGCAAAGAGCGGGAGCGCGAAAGAGAAATCTTGTACGCCCTGCATCCAAACTAACTTATCGGAATGCAGGGCGTATAAGATTTCTCCTCACCACCCTGCACACAATCCACCGCTGGTTCGTTCGAAATGACAACTGGTTTTATTAATTGATAAAATCCAAAACATATAGGCACTAGATAGCCCCCGGCACGCATTCCCCCCAGGTCGCTCGATGACAATCGGTTTTATCAATAAGACGTTGCCACACAACAGTCTTCTTTATAAGCAAATAGCCTCCCAACGAATGCTGAACGGCTATTTGTTTAATTTATCGATATTTATTGTATAAGACTACAAACGGTCATGCGTATAAAACGCAATCTCTTCCATCGTCATGAAATTGCCGCCGCCCCAGTTTGTAAGTAATTTAAACCTGTAATACCTGAATTTTGGTGTACCACTGGTCACAGTAAATTCTTCGCCGGCCAATGCAAAGGCTACATCGGCGGCTGTGTTTTGCCCGGGTGGCAGGCCCGATGGTTTTACCGAGGTATAGGAACCTATTTTTGTCCAGCTGGAAAAGCTACCATCTGCCGATGGGCTGTTACTGCCGTACAGCTCAAAGGTTTTCACGCTTTCCAAATCATACAGTCTGTCATTGGCCTGCCAAACTTTAAAGCGGCTGATGGATGCTGACGCGCCGCTATCAAATGTAAACCAGCACGGGATAATCGATTGCGTGGCAAAGCCCGGAGGGTTATAATTTTCGTCCCACAGGTAGCTTTGCAGCCAGCCATAACCACCATCTTTTACATCGGTTGGTAAGGTAACCAGGGCGAATTTTGATTTATCAAGCTGCCTTTCAAACTTTGGCAAAGTAACTGTTGATGCCGGGGGCGAAAACGTTTCAAACGCGGTAGGTTCGGGCTTGTATAATGATTTGTAGGTAAGCTGCGTGCTTTCTTTATAATCGGGCAGTTCGGTGCTGGTTTCGGTTGGCGGTATCACTATTTTGCGGGCCGCGCCGTTTTGGCCGGTGTAATTAATCTCCACCCCTAACTCTCCGCCGGCAGGTTCGCCCCAGCTCAGTTCTATCTTATTACCATCGGTACTTTCGGTTAACGATTTTAACGTTCTGTTGGTTAATGAGGTAAGATAGCTTGGGCCATAAACAATTCCTGATCCGTTAATAACCACCGATTTATGATTTTGGCTATCAAACGTGTATACCGTAAAATTATAGTTGCCTTCGGTAAGGTTAGGGACAATCACTTTAACGGTATCCTTACCGCCCGAATGCGTTACGGGTACATCGGTGGAGTCGACCTGGTTATTCCAGTACACCCTGATTTTGGTAACCAGCGGATCGTTGCCTAAAACTACAGCCAATTGTACCCGGTTGTAACCTGCCTGCACCAGCACAGTATCGGCCCGGCCGGGATAGGTGATCTCTCCGCCCTTTTCAAATTTTTTATAAGCATCGCCCGTTGTTTTTGTGCAGGAGCTTAAGCCGGTAACAAGGCCAAGCACATACAGGAGGGCAAAATATTTTATCGTCTTCATAAATTCTTTTTTTGATCATTAATTAGTTGCATCTCCATACATCATCAGCTCATAAAAATTGACGTACGACCCATCGGACCAGTTTTTAAGCGTCCTGAACCTGATATAACGTACCTTTGGCGTGTTAAGCGGGAAGGTGACGGTTTCGCCGGCGTTAGCGGCATCAATATCGGCCTGCGAAAGCTCGCCCGCCGGCAAACCCGATGGTTTGATCTGTGTATGCTTAACCAGCAACGTCCAGCTGCTGTCATAACTGCCATCCGGGTTTGGATTGTTTGAACCCCAAATTTCAACAACTCGCGGGTTATGCAGGTTATAGAAAAAATTGCCACGCATAAACCAAACAAGCCGGCTTAGTTTGGCTGTTACTCCCATATCAAAGGTAAATTGCTGCGGCATTCGTGAGGCATCGCCGGTATGATAAAAACCATCATTTACATTGCCGTCAAAAAGGCCTGCTATACTGCCGTTATAACCCAGCGGGGCATCGGTAGGTAAAACTATGCCCTTCATTTTTGTCCTGTCCAGCAATTGCTCAAACAATGGGGTTACCGTTACCATCAAGGTATCTGAAAGGTTGCCCCACCTGTCGCGCACAAAAATGCCAAATTTGGTAGGCGTTGCCGGAAGGCCGCGGGTTGAGAAATCGCCTTGTTTAAGGCTGGTATAATCGGTATTGATAGGCACAAATTGTTTAAGCGAATCGTTAGAAAGCACGACGATAGCCAGGCTCTCTTCGGTAGCGTTTACAAACTTTACGTTGATGCCCCCAAAATCGGGCGATACCACCAGGCTATCGCGCACAAGCCTTACCGAGGGTGTTAAAGGGTGCACCGTTACCATGATTGGCGCCGATGCGTTCTCGCTTTTATCAACCGCATACAACGTAACCTGGTAAGCATCGGTATCGCCAAAGCCAACTACCGTTAAATTACTGTTATAGCGGCTCACCTTGGTTTCGCGCACCACGCCCTGCTTGGTGGTGTATACGGCCCTGATGTATAACAAATCGGCATCGTTAGGCAAGCCATAACTTATTTTTGCCGAACCGTGCAGGTTCTCAACGCTTACATTCGTTACCGGCCCCGGCGCAACCCCATCTTTGGCAACGGGTTCAAGCTTATCCTGCTTACAGGAGTTAATGGCCAGCACGGCCAAACTCATCAAGCACATTAATAATATCTTTTTCATTATCTTATATTTTTTGATGGATATAATTTTTTTACCTGCATCATTTATATTTTAATTACCATCCCGGGTTTTGAACCAGGTTTGGATTCACCTGCAAATCGTATTCTTTAATTGGCCAGAAATAATCGCGCGGGGCAACAAACCTGGGGCTGTAAAGCAATACTCTGCGGTTATAATCTTCATAAGTACTTTGTAAAATATCCCAGCCGTAAATTGGCGCGCTTAATACCTGCGGTGCGGTTTTCCAGCGGCGAAGGTCCCAAAAGCGGCTGCCTTCAAACGCCATCTCGATACCGCGCTCCTGGCGGATGATGTCGCGCAGGCCGCTAACACTGGTATACTTGGCCGGATTGGTTGAAAAATTGGTCCACGAGCTCTCTACAGATTGCAGGCCCGCTCTTGCCCTTACCTGATTTAAATAAGGCAAAGAAGCTGCCGAATTACCCGATTCATTCAAAGCTTCGGCATATAACAGGTACAAATCGCTCAGGCGCATTACCGGCCATGGGTACGATTCAACCGTTACGTTGGTTGATGAGAATACCAGGTTCCAGTTCACAATTTTTTTGGTGTAATAGCCGGTTATGGAATACAGGCGGCTTTGCTTTTTACCCGAGTATTGCTCCAGTTTACTCTGCACGTTATAGGTGCCGTTTTTCATAAACCAGGTTGAGCCATCAAAGGCCATATCGGCATAAAAGCGGCGCTCCCTGTCAAAATGCAGGCCCACAGTTTGGTAGCCGTTTTGCATACCAGCATCGGCGCTTGTGGTAGTGCGCAGTTTAAAGCGGTTGGCGTAATCCCAGGTTTTATCTTCTTCAATAGGTACACCATTTTTGGTGTAAAACAGTTCGGCCATTTTTAGCGGCGGCGCCAGTTTGCCTTTTAAATCAAGGTTGATGTTGTTAGGATCAAGCTGCGGAATGGCAAACTCCTGTAACCAGAAGGTTGGGTTACCGCTTGATGTTAAGCCCCAGATCAGTTCGCTGTTCCACTTTTCGCAAACCGAATTCCGGATGTTCATTTCTACCTTGGTTACATCATCAACAGCGGTAATACCTGGTGTAAAATAATATAGCTTTAACCCTGCTGCCGCGGCAGCATCAATGGCAACTTTACAGGCGGCGGCAGCCCTTACCCATTTGGCGGCATCATACTGCGGGTTAAAAAGCAGCTTGCCATTATTGGCCTTTAAGCCTGCAAAATCATTATTGCCGTTAAACAAGGGGCTGGCACCGGTAACCAGCACGCGTGCTTTAATAGCAAGCGCCGCTACCTTGGTAACCCGGCCAAGCTCGGTTGATGAACTGGTAATTACGCTTGGCAGGCCGGTGTTATCATCGCCTGCGGCGGCATCGTCAAGCAGCCGGGCAATGTAGTTCACCACCGAATCGGCCGGCTGGCGGTATACTTTAACCTCTTCGGGCGGCGCTGTTATGGATATGTTTTTATCCATGATGGGTATAGGCCCATACATCCTGAACAGGTACCAGTGAAAATATGCTTTTAAAAATTTGGCCTCGGCCACCCAGCGTACTTTAACATAGGGCTGCAAATCGGTTACCTTATCCAAATTATCTAAAAAGGTATTACAGGCCCTTATGCCCTGCCATAACGATTTGCTATCATAGCCATCCCAATAGTTCATATAAGGGTCGGCCCGGTTTTGGTTACCGCGGGCAATGTTATAGGGGTCAAGGTAAAAATAATCTTCGGTCATGGGCCAGTAGGTCCAGGCTTCGTCGCCACCGCTGAAGGCAGGGTTTTTATCGGGATGCCCTTCCTGCGGCAGGTACGAGTACAGGGTAAACAAATATTTTTCGGCCTCGTTGCGGTTGGCAAAGGCATTATCAATGGTTGCCACGTTATCGGGCACCACATCAAGGTAACTTTTTTTACAGGACGGCATGCCTGCCACTATTAGCAGCAACAAGGCAAGGCCCATAGATTTTCGACCTAAAAGGCCTGAATATCGGGTGTATATAGTTAACAATTTCATCTCGATTAAATTTTAGCAGGATTTACAGTTGAACATTTATCCCCACGTTAAACACTTTTTGAACCGGGTACCCAAGCCCGTTACTCCCTTGCTCAGGATCCCAAAGCTTAAAGCTGCTGATGAGGAACAGGTTGGTACCATTGGCATAAATCCTTAAGCCCGATATATGGAACCTTTTTAAGGTTTTATCTTTAATACTATACCCTAATTCGGCAGTTTTCATGCGCAGGAAAGCCCCGTTACGCATCCACCAGTTGGATTGCTGGTTGTTATTGGTATTTTGTGTTAAACCAAGCCTTGGCCAAAAGGCATATAAGTTCCGGTTGTCTTCAGACCAGTGATCATTGGCAACTACGTTAAGCAAACCATGCTGGTAAGCGCCATTGGCCACAAAGGGCGAAATAGCCGTAGGATCGATAAAAAATGACGACCGGGCCGATCCCTGGAAAAATGTACTGATATCAAAGTTTTTATAACCGAATGAGAAGCCGAAGCCATAAATAATTTCGGGCGTGGTTGGGTAACCAAGGCCGTTAATCATATCCAAGGCGGTAATTTGGCCATCGCCGTTTAAATCGCGGTATTTGATATCGCCTCCCCTAACCTCGCCGAAGTTTTGCTTGGGCGAGTTTTTTACATCTTCGTCATCAACAAACAAACGTTCGGCAACAAGGCCGTATACCTCGCCCAATGATTGCCCCACGCGCGACAGGTATTGTTCATTTGCCGGGTACGCAGGCTCTTCATTTACCAGTAGCTTACTGGCTGCATAAGTAAATGTCCCGCGCATTTGCAGCCAGGCGCTGCCAAAGTTTTTATTATAGTCCATAGCCACATCAACACCCTTGCCTTCGGCCACGCCTACGTTGGCGCTCACAGGGGCGGTAAGGCCCATGGTTGTGGGTATGTAGGCCCGCTGCATTAAAATATTGCTGCGGCGCTCATGATAGGCATCTATGGTTATGTTAAGGGCATCAAACAAACCCAAATCCATCCCTATATTGATTTTCTTTGATTTTTCCCAGGTGATACCGTCATTGGCGTACCTGGAGATAGAAACACCCGGCCGGTTGTAGGCATAGTTTTCGCCAAAGTATGATCCGAAAGTACCGTCGTTAAGGTTTACGTTGGATAGGTAAAAAAACCTGTCGTTGGCGTTACCAATCTGGTCGTTACCCACCAAACCGTAAGTGGCGCGGAATTTTAACTTGGTGATAGTATGTGATACAGGCTCAAAAAACTTTTCGTTATTAACATTCCAGGCAACGCCTACCGATGGGAAAAAACCAAAACGGTTGTTGCGTGCAAAACGCTCCGATCCGTTGTAGCCAAAGTTGGTTTCAAACAGGTAACGGTTATCATACCCATAGGTGAGCCTGCCGCTAACGCCCTGGTTACGAAAAGGGAGCGACGATTGCAAATCGCCGGCATTACCGGTAACATAGTTACGCTGAATACCAATGATCAGGCCGCTTATATTATGTAATTTGTTAAAAGTGCGGTTATAGTTTAAGGCAACCTCGGCATAGTTGGTGCTGTTTACTATTTTATTGCCCTGGTTGTAGTTAAGGTATTCGGTAGCCGATTTTTCGTTTAATAACGATAAGGTATAACCTTTAGGATCGGTAGCCGAGGGGCTGGCCGCGTAATAAAACGGCGTATACTGCCTGCTCAGGTTAAAGTAAGCATAGCGCTGGGTATAAGCCATGGCTCTTGCCGACAGGCCTTCGGTGATAAATTTCAGGTCCTGTTTAATTTCCAGCTGTACATTCAGGGTTGATGTGCTGTACTGCTGAAATCCCGATACCATATCGGCAAAAGGGTTATCATAAACATCGCCGTTTGAACCCCTTGGCGCGTTGCCAAATAAAGGGTGCTTAACCAAAGGCAAATCAGATGCCGGGAAAGTGGCCGGGAACAACACCGGGTTGGCATTTAACGCGCTGCCAAAAACTACGCCGCCACCGCCTATGGGGCCGTTATAATCGTCAAAATCGCCTGATGTGCGTACGATAGCCTCGGTAGTTGAGGTAAGTTTTACGTTTACGTTCGACCGGATCTCATAGCTTTTAAGGCTTACGTTGTTGTTGAAATTGTTGCCGCTTTGCGCCTTTAACACGCCATTATCCTTATTGGCCGATGCTGATATATAATATTGGGCCCGGTTAACACCGCCGCTGATGTTTAAATTAAGCCTTTGGTTATTGGTGTAGTTTTTAATTAACGAGCCAATCCAGTCGTTACTCGGGTACAGCAGCGGATTATCCCCGGCCATGGTATGGTCAATTTTGTTTTGGGTATAGGGCAACGGCGAAAGCGGGTTGCGGGTAAGCGCCGCTTCGTTTGATAATCTCATATAAGTGATATTATCGGCCAGGGAAAAATTCTGCGTGTTTGACGAGGTTGAATTTTCAAACCGGACATTCATTTTGGTTTCGCCCACTTTGCCCGATTTGGTGGTAACCAGGATAACGCCATTGGCGCCACGGGCACCGTATAATGATGAAGCTGCCGCATCCTTCAGGATAGAAAACCCGGCAATATCATCGGGCTGAAGGCGGGCCAGCGCGTTGGAGGTTGATTCCATACCATCAATCAATATCAGCGGATCGATTTTACCCGAGCCAAAGGAGGTTATCCCCCTGATGAAGAACGAAGCGTTATCGGCCCCCGGCTCGCCACTGCGCTGGTACGATATTAAACCGGCAATACGGCCGGCAAGCATGGTGGTTAAGTTACTGGTTGGCCCTTTTAACTCTTTAGGGTTAATGGTAGTGATAGAGCTAACCATGCTTTCCTTTTTCTGGGTACCGTAGGCAACTACCACAACCTCGTTCAGGTCGTTTTTATCGTCAAGCAAAACCACATTAATTGTGTGCCGCTGGTTAACGGCTACCTCCTGTTTGGCATAGCCCAAAAACGAAAATACAAGGGTATCGGTGGCGTTGGGCACCTTAATGGTATAATCGCCGCTAACTGCGGTAATGGTACCGCTTTTGGTATGTTTCACGGCAACACTTACGCCGGGCATTACCAGCCCTTTGTTGTCGGTTACCTTGCCGCTCACGGTAAATGCCGTTTGCGCCAGGGATACCTTCCCCAGGATCAATAAAAACAGTAAGCAACAAAGGTACTTCACCTTCAAATAGGTAAAAATTCTTTCATTCATGATGGGTTTGTGTAAAGGTTGACTATATAATTTGGTATTTGTATGTACATAATTACATATTAAAATAACAAAAACAAAATTTTTTGCAATAAAAATTAAATAAGTTGTAAATCAGCAGCTAAAACGCCACTTTATCTTGTGATTTAAGGATTTAGGCAGTCACGTTATCAATTATAATAGCAAACATTCGAACATATTTATTAAATGTTAATACATTATAAAATATTTTAAAAAGATACCTTCAAAATGAGTGGATGGAGTGGAGAAACAGTCATTAAAAATGCGTAAAACAGTTTGTTGTAATTTTTATAGCATTTGTGTGTATTTGTATAACTTTTTTAAATGAAAAGTTCGAATTAATGCCATAAAAGTATCGCATAAGTGACGGGTTTTCACTGCTGGTGGGGCACAAAAAGGCATAACGCAAAACAGGCCGCTTTGTGGCCTGTCAATCATGTTTTTATAATTCTAATGAAGCACATATCCACGCATCATTGTAAGTATCCATCAGATAAAACCTAACAATGGAGATAACGTGCAACTAAATACAGTTAAATCATTGTACTAAAGTACCGTCATTATAAGGCACTTGCAAATCATTGACTATCAATATCAAATATCCGTCATTGCCTTTAGATTAGCTTTAACAAAATAGTATAGGTTATTATTATTGTTGAAGCTTTCTTTTTGCTTCTTTTTCTTTGTTAATAACCTTGATTTTTGTGGATAAAGTTAACAACGGTAAGGGTGCATTATCGTCATTGCCAGGCTTGAAGGCCTATGCCTCGATTGAATCCCTTACCGTTTGTTTTAAACTGTGGCATCAAATAGAAATTAGAGTTTGGA
>NZ_JBFUIA010000032.1:0-88842 GCF_056402115.1 Mucilaginibacter sp. P4_C11
TTATCTCTTACACCAGCGTGCTGCCGAATAAACAATTGCCCACATGATTTACACTTATATCGCTGTTTTTTATTCTGCTTGCCCCACTTTATTACATCCGTGCTCTTACAGGTCAAACACGCCTTTTTTTGACGATTTCATATAACAAAAAAAGCAAATTGAAACCGATTTCAATTTGCTTGATGTATATTCCTTTATTACAGTCGATTACAAATATTCTACCAACTATTTTTGGCAATTATATCTTTTCTTTTATTAAAAAATATGGATAAACGATAGCCTTTTAAGGCACTGCAATGAGCCATTCAAAGCCACGTTTAACTACCTGGCATGACAAATACATCATAGGCACCTACGCCGCAATAGCCGTATTCCCTCTGCCGGCTTCAATCATAAAATTGTTTTTCAGTTCCCTTTCAGATACCAGTACGCTAAAATCGTCGTATCTAACGCCGTGGTCAAGCGGGTAAAGGGTATAGCCACGTTTAAGGGCATCATAGGCTCCAAGCTCAAAAATTTCGTCTTGTTGTTTCCCTTTTATTTTTGCGCCGGCTACCAACTGGTAGGCGTCGAATATATTTTCAAAATTATTGTTTTTCATTGTACTAATACCATTACAATTACTTTGCCAGTTTTTAAGCAAACCAATCAAAAAGATCATTTTGTTTTAACGCGGCCTTTTCCTTTTGACTTAAATCATTGATTACCAGCCCCTCCCCCATTTGTATTATTCGTGCACCATAGGTGTAGGCGTCTTTTAAGTTATGGGTAATCAGTATGGCGGTTAGTTTAAAATCGCTAATCAGCTTATCTGCAGTGCGCATCACTACATCGGCCGAGCGGGGGTCGAGCGCTGCCGTAGGTTCATCAAGCAGTAAAACCTTGCAGCTATCCATTACACTCATTAATAGCGTAAGGGCCTGCCTTTGCCCGCCCGAGAGCGTGCCCATGGACTGCTCAATTTTATTTTCGAGCCCCATGCCCAGGGTGGCAATCTTATCTTTTACTTCGCGCTTAAATTTATCATTGATACCGATAGATAATCCTTTAGGCCTGTTACGAATAGCTGCCAGGCGGAAGTTATCCAGGATGCTGAGGTCTGATGCTGTGCCACTCATTGGATTTTGAAAAACACGGGCTATCCACTGGCTGCGTTTATAGTCGGCTAGTTTGGTTACATCGTTATCATCAATAGTAATTGTGCCGCTATCCGGCATAACGCTGCCTGCAACCAAATTGAGCAGCGTGGTTTTACCCGATCCGTTGGAGCCTACTATCACCAAAAACTCCTGGCTTTTAATTTGGAGCGTGATACCATTAACCGCGTTTACCTGGTTGGCCTTTCCCTTATTAAAAACCTTATGTACATTGTTTATAGCTATCATGAGGCTTTATTGAATGATAAACGGGGAAGACTAACAATTAACAATACAAACGCGGCGGTAACCAGCTTAAGCAAATTGGCATCAACACCAATGGCCAATACAAAAGCCAACACCAGCTGAAATATTACCGCGCCTGCCAAAACCAGGGTCAAACTAACCCATACTTTGGTAATACGAAACCAGTTGATGAGCGTTTCGGCAATAATCACCGAACCTAAACCTACAATCACTATCCCGATACCCATACTGATATCAGCGAAACCCTGGAACTGCACGATGAGGTACCCGCTGAGTGCCGTAAGCGCATTGGCCAGAGCCAGGCCTGTAATTTTCATCCTGTCGGTATTAACACCCAATGCACGGATCATCGATTCGCTGTTGCCGGTAGCCCGCATGGCTATGCCGAAATCTGTTTTGAGCAGGTAGCCAATAAGTAAGGTTATTATTACCACAAAAACCGAGAGCAGGATAAATGTATTCTGGTTAGGATCGGCCACGATGTTTAAAAGCGAGAACAACGAAGCCGTACCTATAAGCGGCACATTGGAGCGGCCCATGATAGTAAGGTTGACGGAGTACAAGGCAGTCATGACCAGGATGCCGGCCAGCAAAGCATTTATTTTTAGCTTGGTATGAATAAGCCCCGTTAAAGCTCCGGCAAGCCCGCCAGCTATAATCACAGTTGGTAAAATAAGGTAGGGTGATAAATGGCGACTTAGCATTACAGCCGTAACAGCACCGCCTAAAGTGTAACTGCCATCGGTGGTGATATCGGGAATATTGAAAATCTTCATAGAGATATAAATTCCCAGCGCAATGGCCGAAAAGCACAATCCCTGCAATAAAGCGGTAAGGTAAAAATCCATATTTTGGAGCTGAAAGCTTAATCCGTAAAGCTGAAAGCTAATTTACAGTAAAGTGATTATTTAACAGCTTCGAAGCTTGATGGTACGGTAATGTTATATTTTTTTGCCACAGCGGGATTGTATACCCGCTTCCTCACTTTTACCATTTCCCATTTCAGGCCGTCGGTTTTATGTGTTTTTAAGTACTGGGCAGCCTGGGTGCCTGCCTGGTATCCCCATTGGTAAATATCGGCACCAAAAGCGGCTACAGCACCGCGTTGTACCAAACCAGCTTCGCTGGTAAAAATGGGGACATTTTTTTCATTACAACTTTTCAGGATGGTTTCAAAGGATGCAAAAACAGTGTTATCGGGGTTGGCAAAAAAGGCATCAATATTTTTGCTTAACAACGACTGCGTAACCAGCTGGGCATCTGCCGAAGTGTTTACCGGCAAGGCGACAATAGTTATATGCTGCTTTTCGGCCAATGATTTGATCCGGTTAAGCGCATCTGCCGATTGTGGTTCAGCTTGATTATAAATCATCCCGATAACCAATTTGGCCCCTTTAGGCTTCAGCAGTTTGGGAATGATAGAGAACGACGTGTCGATATAATTAAGATCCTCCAAAGCACCAAACAGGTTTACAGGGGCCTCGCCTTTATCATTCAAT
Source organism: Mucilaginibacter sp. P4_C11 (assembly GCF_056402115.1). Classification (NCBI taxonomy): domain Bacteria; kingdom Pseudomonadati; phylum Bacteroidota; class Sphingobacteriia; order Sphingobacteriales; family Sphingobacteriaceae; genus Mucilaginibacter; species Mucilaginibacter sp. P4_C11. The sequence continues at coordinate 2,903 of NZ_JBFUIA010000032.1, forward strand.
AGTTTCATCCTTTCGGGTACGGGCGATACCATCGCAAAATCGGGAATGGTTTTGGTGTTTTGCAGGGCTGTTACCGTGGCCAAAGTGGTGCAGGTAGCCAGCAGGTCAACCTTTTCGGAGACAAAGTAATTGGTGATCTGGGTAAGGGTGGGGATATTTCCCTGGGCATTGCGGTACTCTATCTGTACCGTTTTTTTGTCTTCGCTAAAGCCCTCTTTTTTTAAGGCATCGGTAAAGCCGGTGCGGGCCTGGGATATTGTTGCATCTTCAAAAGCATCAACAAAACCAACAACCGGGATATTTACTGCCTTTGGTTTGGGCTTACATGATGCTATGGTAATCAATAATAAAACGGCGGGAATGTATTTGAAAAACTTCATTGTACTAAGTTAAATATTTGAGGCGAAAGGTAAAAGGATAAGGGCAAAAGGTGAAAATTGTTTGACGAAGGGTGAAAACATTGGGTTTGAACGCTGGCTAAGACTCACCCGGCGAGGCTTCGCCCGCCACCCTCTCTTCGGCTTCGCCGGAAAGAGGGACCTTAAAATTTAAGTATAAATAAATTAGACTGTTATAGCCTTTATGACAAATTCAAAAAGGAGGTTGAACAGTTGAATATCTATCTGTAATGCCTGAAAACCACTTTCAAGCCCCTCTTTACACCGCAGGTGAAGAGAGGGTGGCGGGCGCAGCCTCGCCGGGTGAGTCTTAGCCTCCATGCGATAGACGCCATTTAATCCTTCGGAATCCGCCGGTTTTAACGGGCGTGGCGATTTATTTATTCACTACCTGCGCCAACTCCTCCACCAACCCCACCTGCCCCGCATTCATCTTTACCTTCGCCTCGTCAACTGTAAACCACCCTGCCCTATCCACCTCGGGAAACGGCTGCATTTTGCCCGATTTTGGTGGCCATTCTAATTCAAATAAATTGCTCCTAATGTTGGCGGCATCTATATCTCCTTCAATCAACCATGCCAGCACTATTTTGCCGCTCTTTTGTTTGATGGGTTTCAGGGCTATAAATTCTCCATCGATATATTGGCCGGTTTCTTCGTAAAACTCGCGCTTGGCGGCTGCAAGCGGATCTTCATCGCTCTCATATTCGCCTTTCGGGATTGACCACGCGCCATCGTCCTTATTTTTCCAGAACGGGCCGCCCGGATGGACCAGGAAAACCTGTAACACATTGTTCAGTTTACGGTAAAGCAGCACTCCGGCACTTTGCTTGGGCATATTTTTTAAGGGTTTGTAGCTTTCGGCTTTCCGCCTTAAGCTTTCAGTTTTTTATTATACAAGCGTAAAGTAATATTGTTATTTTTATATCCAACTACAACCTAAAATAATTAAACCCATGGCAGACGAAAGATGGAGTAAATTTAAAATTACTGCGGATTTTGACATCGATGTACGCAGCATTTATGAGGCATGGTCCACTTCGGCCGGTCTTGAAAAATGGTTTTTACGCAAGGCCGATTTTTATGCCATTGCAGGCCGCCTGCGCGAACCCGACGAGTTTATCAAAAAAGAAGATACCTATTCCTGGTACTGGCATGGCTATGATGATACCGCCGTAGAGAACGGACAGGTACTTGAAAACAATGGCTCCGATTTGCTAAAGTTCACTTTCTCGGGTGGTAGTATTGTTACCGTTGATATTCAAAGCAAGTATGGATTAACTGTTGTTGAATTAACCCAGGAAAACATTCCCCAGGAAGATAATCCGTCAAAAAACCTTTTTGTGCAATGCCAGGTAGGCTGGACATTTTACCTGGCCAACCTGAAATCGGTTATCGAAAGTGGTAAAGACCTCCGCAACAAGCGGCTGGATGTAGCCAGCAATTTTAAATAAATAGTTGACGACGGATTTTATGATTAACCATTTACAATGATTTGTGGCCTGGTTTAATTTACCCCATAACCACAAGGACGGATCAGCGGCGAACCTGGCAGTTTTAAATTTTAAAACCCCCGATTTTTAAGGCAGCTTTTTCTGAACTTTCGCGAAAAAAAATTTCATTTTATTTTTGTGTGAATAAATGTAATTTTTGTATCAATAAATAGCACATTTATTACTGAAAAGTATCAAATAAGTATCTTGTTTTTACCTATTTATGTGTGAATAAAAGGTCGTTTTTATATATAAAAGGAAGCATGTAAATTTGTACTGTTTACCATGTAAATAAAAGCAGTTTCTATACTGTTTTGCAGGTATTACACTGGCGAAATTCTCCTTAATTTTTGTGAATTATTGGCTGTTCGCTATGGCTCCTGCGTTAAACATCATACATCCAAATAAATTCATTTTACACTGACAAACAAACCGCTGTATAATTATAGCTTTGTCAATCAAAAAAATTCCCCTTCAGGGGGTTAGGGGGCTTCGCTTATGTTTACAGGCATTATAGAAACTTTAGGAAAAATAACCGATCTGAAACAGGATCAGGGTAATTTACATATCACGGTTGCATCGGCCATTGCGCACGAGTTAAAAATCGATCAGTCGGTAGCGCATAACGGCGTTTGCCTAACGGTAGTGGCCGTAGCCGACGGACTGCATGTGGTTACCGCCATTGAAGAAACGCTGAATAAAACCAGCCTGTCGCACCTTAAAATTGGCGAACCGGTAAACCTGGAACGCTGCATGCAAATGAATGCCCGCCTGGATGGCCACATTGTACAGGGCCATGTTGACCAAACCGCCGTTTGTACTGCATTTAAAGAACTTGACGGCAGTTGGGAATATACCTTTGAATATGATGCCGCCACCGGCAATGTAACTGTCGAGAAGGGCTCGATCTGTGTAAATGGCATCAGCCTTACCGTTGTCAATTCGCAGGCCAATAGCTTCTCGGTAGCCATTATCCCCTACACCTTCGAGCACACCAACCTCCACAACGTGCGCGAAGGCTCAGTAGTGAACCTGGAGTTTGATATCATAGGTAAGTACGTGGCACGGTTGATGAATAGGTAAGTATTAAGAAAAGAAAATGTCATTTCGAAACGAGGTACGAGTGAGAAATCTTATACACCCTGCATCACTATAGCGTGGTTTGATGCACATCGTACAAGATTTCTCCTCCCCCCTGCGCTCAATCCCCTTCCGGTTCGTCGAAATGACATTCGGTTATTTTAATAATGCCCCCTACCGCGATAACTCTGTAACCCTCGCCATGGCATAACTTACATACTTTTGCTGTTTACCGGTTGGTTTACTGGTCATGAATTTTTTGTAGTACTTAATGGCCATTTTTTTGTTCTTGAGCGATCCATCGTACATCGTAGCCATCAGGTAATAAATTATAGGCTTCTCATCAAATTGAAGGGCTTTTTCATAGGCCGCTATCGCTGCTTTGTATTTTTTCCGTACATCGTAGCTATCGGCCATTTCGGTGTAATAATCACTTATATTGGGCGATATGCCTGCTTCAATAGCCTTGCCCAGGTTTTCAATCGCCATAGGCTGATCTTTGAGTTCTTTATAAGCCAGCGCGGCAATATAATAGCTGGTTTCTGATTGGCTTACTTCCGGGATCCGTTTAAAAGCATCTATACTGCATTCATATTGCTTCAGGTTGTAATAGGCCGATTCCAGTTTAGTTAATACCAAACCATTATCGGCCCCCGCCGCTATCAGTTTCAGACAGGCGTTTTTTACCACATCATATTTCCTTTCGGCGTATGAAAGTTTCAGCAGGCTTTGCAACAGCACAATATTTTCTGGATCCTCACTTATGGCCCCGTCCAGCACCTTTTCGGCCTGTGTGTTAAGTTTTAGATTTACGTACAAATCGCTTAGGTCCGATGCCACATCGGCATCGGCAGGGTTTAGCTTATTGGCTTTTTGCAGGTACATGGTCATCTTATCCAGGTCGTTTTTATCCTGGCTAATTTTTGCCAACTGTTTAAAAACATAAAAATTGGTTGAATCTTTTTGAGCCAATACCTGGTAGTACATTAACGCTTTAACATTATTACCCCGCCTTAAGTTGATAGAACCCAGGCTATAAAGCACCGCCTTACTGGTAGAATCTATAACATACATGCGTTGATAATACCCCTCGGCATCAGGCAGCTTGCCGGCCATTTGCGATGTGTAGGCCAGTTTGCCCAGTATTTTTATATCGGTTACAGGTTCGGGATAGGTTTTCTTTAACAGGTCGGCAGCCTCGGCAAATCGCTGGCTTTGGTAGTAATCTAACAGCAAGGCATCACTTGCAGCGGTGGTTTGCTGGGCAATGGCAGGTTTTATTAAGCACATCAACAACAGGCAGATTATTATATTCTTCATATCAACTAACACATTAGTTATTTTAAACTAAATTATTAGTTATATATCAAATATCCAAATGGTAAACAATTTTTGTTATTTGAGGTTGAGTAGATATAACAATTAAAAAACACAACTTATGGATAAGCTAAAGAAATTCGGACTGATGGAGAAAATTGTCCATGAACTGGAAGACTTAAAAAACAGCCAGCAGGCAATCATCACCAAACTGGCTAAAATAGAAGTAGATAACATTGACCTTGGCGATAAACGCCTGGAAAAAGATTTGCCCGACATGCACCAGCGTGTTGCCGATAACCTGGACACCATTGCCAGCATCCTGCAAGACTTTGCCAGCCAAACCGAAAGCTACAGCGATAAAAATAACATTACCGCGCTAAGAGAGCAGGAAGCCATCGACAAATTGTAAAAGTTTGTTATTACATAAAAAGGGCGCCTTGAACTGAGGCGCTTTTTTTAGTGATTTTATTCTTTGGGCTCAAACGGTTGCCTATTAGCTATTTCCCCGCTGCCTTTTCAGCCTCTTTCCTTCTGTTACGGTTATATTTTTTTATTGCCTTGAAGTAATTTTTCCGTTGAATATTTTCCAGGGCATCAATATCATTCCCTACCATCTGTTTTAAGTTCTCCTCTGTGCATTTTACTATGGGGCCGTCATCATGCAACTGAATACCAACAATTGTGCTCTCATAAAAATACTGCCCCGTTTCTTCGCTCAGGAACGAATATACATTGATATCGCCCGATACCACCTTAAACATCCAGCAGCTATCTTTAGCAATACCTTTAAAAAACTTCTCGGGCTCGGTATTTTGAAAAGCTGACCTTGGATTGGATATCACGCCAAGGCCACGTTCGATACTGACAGTTTGATCAGGGTAAATCTTTTGGTTCCTGTTCGAATCACTCTTTGGCAGGCTCTTATCTACATAAAGCAGGTAAGTTTTATGCGTGGTTTCGTCGGTTAATATCCGTGAGTTTATCTCCTTACGGCTGCCATCTTTCATAGTTGCAAAAAACGTGTGTTTGAAGTTAAAATCAGCCCGGTTCAGCATCATCATGTTCATCATATTCATTTGCATTTGCATGTTCATCTGCATACTTTGCCTGCTCAGCATAGTATTTACCGCTGCCATATTCTGGGCCGAAGATATTTTCCCGGCCAAAACAATAAAAAGGATCAAAAGATATTTACAAAACGGTTTCATTATGATTATTTAGGTAGGCTAATATATAATTTTGAAAAGCATATAACGCATACGCTTAATATAAACATCAATAAAAGAATGAAGCTTTAGTGGTAAGGACGATGCCTTCGGCCCGGGCTAACCGCTCATACTGCACAGGCCTTATTCACAGGCCGGTATCCGCTTTTATCCCTATCGCAACTGTCTGAATCAGAATTTTTCACCTTTTGTTCGCTTTTAAGAGGTGTTCAAGAAGGCTGCGCCGTTTACAGAATTAAAGAATAAGCAGAATGACAAAACATCTCCCAGGGCAGGATGATATATAACTTTATCAGTATTTATTTTGGCATTTTAGTTGCTTCAGCTGAAAGCTGAAACCATGGTTCACCACGAGGTGAAACCTCGCGGCAGCTAATCAAAAAAATCCTGTCTTGATTCTTGACTCTTAATTCTTGATTCTATTTTTACTGATACTGTATATAAACAGGGCTCGGTTTCAGTGCCAAAACCTCTTTAGGTGTAAGCATCCGTTTAGGACCGTTTTTGATATCGTTTTTATAAAACAGCTTGAAGCCGGTAAATTGTACAGGCTCGGCAGCAATAAAGTATTTATAGGTTCCTTTTTTAAGGTCGGGGCCGCCCCAGCCGTCCATATCCATCACCAACTGAACTTCGCTGCTTAGTTTGATGTCTTTGTAATTGGTTACCATGCGTTTGGTAAAGCGGTGGATGATAAAAATTTTAGGCGGCAGGTTATTTTTCCTCACCAGGCCAGCCAGGTATTTGGATACATAGTTAATATCGTCGGCATCAAATGTACCAATGCGTTTACCCGGCACACTCCCCTCCTTCATGCTAAATTCCGGGTCGATACCTAAATGTACATTGGGCATCAGCAAATATTTTTCGAGTTTGGGAATCTCGGTTTGTACGGTGCTGAAACCAACCTGCAGATCAAGGAATACCAGCGCATTCATGGTTTTTGCCATCGCTATTACTTTATCTATCTGGCTAAAAGGCATCCTTAGGTTATGCAAGCCATTGCGGCCGGCATCGGCCTGGGCAGTTACACAAATGTAATGCAGGGCGGGTATTACTGGCGTAAGGGTATCGGCCTTTTCCCAAGCCTCGCATTCGGCTTTTAGTTTGTCCATCATTACTTTAGGCTCGTACTCGCCTAAAACCCCCATATTTTTGGAGTACATATTACCGTAATAAGCTACTACACGGTTAAAAGGCAAAATAGCCCCGGGTAATGGCAATGGTGCGTTTTTTACCGGCCAACGCCCGGTTTTATCGCCATTGGCCATCCGCTTCATTAAGGAATCATAACGAACGGTATCAAGGGCGGCAATATTTTTTGTGGTGTCTTTTGCATTTCGGAGTACAACACCGGCTGCATAAACTTTATTAAATGAACCTTGTAAAAAAACAGCCGCAAGGGCCAAAAATGTAAGTATTGCTGTAATTCTTCTCATCTATAAAGTTTCGTTCTGTATGTTATTCAATACTTTTGCCACGCATTGCAGTGCTAATTGCCTGATCCATTAAACGTTCGGCAAAGGGCCTGGTAAATTCGTTTACTTCGTCTATATTTTTCAAAATGAGGTCTTTATCCCCCGTAGCAATAGCATTTTTTAAAGCGGCTATATAACTGATTGTTTGTTCAGTTTCCGCTGCCGATACATAGCTGCCATTCTTTTGCAAAAACCGCTCCACGGTATAAACCATCTGCTCGCCTTCAGTACGTGCTTCTATGAGCATACGTTCAGTTACATCGTCTTTAGCGTGGGTAATGCTATCCAATAGCATTTGCTCTACCTGTTCGTCGGTAATGCCGTAGGTGGGTTTTACCTCTACCTCCTGCTTAACGCCGCTGCGTAATTCAATAGCCTGTATGGTCAGGATGCCATCGGCATTCAGCAAAAAGTTGATATCTACTTTCGGGAAGCCAGCTGGCATACTCGGGATGCCTTTCAGGTTAAACTCGGCCAGCTTGCGGTTTTCTTTGATCAGGTCGCGTTCTCCCTGGTAAACGGCAATTTTCATGTTTACCTGCCCGTCTATTGATGTGGTGTATTGCCTGCCGCCTTTGGTAGGCACCTTGCTGTTACGTGGAATAATGACATCCATCAGGCCACCCATGGTTTCGATACCGAGGGACAATGGTGTAACATCAAGCAATAAGATATCTTTACGATTACCGGCCAGTATATCGGCTTGTATAGCTGCACCTAATGCAACCACCTCATCGGGGTTAACATCATCATGTACCGGGCGGTTAAAAAATTCGGCCACCATTTTCTTAACCAGGGCTGTGCGGGTTGATCCGCCAACCATGATCACTTCATCAATCTCTGCTATGCTCAGTTTGGCATCTTTAAGCGCGTTTTGGCAACTGGTAATGGTTTGCTGTACCTTGGGCATAATCAGTTCTTCAAACGTATTCCTATCCAGCGTACACCATATCTCGCCTATTTTTTCGTTAAACAGGCTTTGGTGGGCAAATGCTTTCTTGGCTTCCTCTGCCTTAAGGCGCAATTGTTGGGCAAGCTCGTTATTGGCTATTATTCCGGCTTTATCCAGGCTATTTTTTTCAATCCAGTAATCAACAATAATGCGGTCAAAATCATCGCCGCCTAAAAAAGTATCGCCATTGGTTGCCAATACCTCAAAAATCCCGTTCTGGATTTGCAGTATCGATACATCAAACGTACCGCCGCCCAGGTCATACACGGCAATGGTTTTTACTTCTTCGGGATCGAGCCCAATGCCATAGGCCAAACTTGCTGCCGTTGGCTCGTTCACAATACGTAAAACATCTAACCCGGCCAGTTTACCGGCATCGCGGGTAGCCTGCCGCTGCGAATCATTAAAATAAGCCGGAACCGTTATTACCGCACGGTTAACAGGCGTTTTAAGCGCATGCTCTGCACGGGCCTTTAACTCTTTTAGTATCAGGGCCGATAGTTCAATAGGTGTGTAAAATTTATCGCCTACTTTAATTTTAACCAGGCTCTCGGTATCATCATCAATAACCTTGTACGAGAAAAAATCTTTATAATTTTCGATATCATGATAGCTGCGCCCCAATAAGCGTTTTACCGAAAAAACGGTATTCTGCGGATCGGTTATCAAATATTCTTTAGCCTCATTACCTACCAAAATATCGCCTGCAGGCCCAAAATGGACTACCGAAGGTACCAAAACACCTTTACCTGTATCGTTGATAACATGGGGTTGCTTATCGGGATTAATAAAAGCCACCAGCGAATTGGTAGTACCCAGATCGATACCTACTATGATATCTTCTTTTTGCAGCGAGCCTGTTGCCAGGTTGATAGAAACTTTAGCCATTACTTTTACTTAACAAACCGCAAATGTACTCAGTTTTGGCAGATGCTGTGTCTTTTCAATCTCTAATTATCAAAATCAGTGCAACAGAACTGCCGAACCCCAATTAGCCGGTATTATTTCTCATAAATACCTACTTCGGGGTATTTCATAAACCTTATATATAAGCTATGTTTGTTTAAACAAACCCATCATAAACTATAAACACTGAGTAATTAGAAAATATACGACCTTATCACATCATTTTCTGAGGGGGAAATAGTTATAGTGAGGAGCCCGCTGAAGCAATTCAACGGGCTTATTTATTGAACAGGATTTAAGGATTTTGCAGGATTAACAGGATTTTTTTTCTGAATCAAAATTTTCAGAATTTAAGAATGTGCAGAATTTGCCATAGCAGCTTTCATCCTGTTAACTCTTAAATTCTGTAAACAGCGTAGCCTTCTTGAACACCTCTTAAAAACAAACAAAAGGTGAAAAATTCTGATTATGATTATGCCAGCGCTTCCGCAGCTTTCACTTTGCGTTCAAATAGCAACAGCGTGATCAGTAAAACAAACCCGATAGCAAAAAAGCCGTCCAGTACCAGCGCCGAATCACGCATTTCGCCTGTCAAGCCTTCTACAAAGCCGAAGGTGAACAAACCTACCACAATTGATAATTTTTCGGTAACATCATAAAAGCTGAAATACGATGCGGTATCGGGAATGTTTGGCGGTATGTATTTAGAATAGGTTGAACGCGATAACGACTGTACCGCCCCCATAACCAGGCCAACAAAAACGGCGGCAACATAAAACTGGTTTGCGTTTGCAATAAAGTACACGCAAGCGCATATTACGCACCACAGTCCTACTATAACCGATAGGGCTTTAACGTTGCCGTATTTTTCTGATGCTTTAGCGGTTATTGCAGCGCCAATGATGGCCACCACCTGGATAACCAGTATTATGCCTATCAATGCATCATCGGGCATTTTAAGCTCTTTGGCAGCAAAATTGGCGGCCACCAGCAAAATGGTTTGCACCCCTACCGAATAGAAGAAGAATGCCGGCAAAAATCGTTTTAGTAGGGGCAGCTGTTTAACTTTTTTGAAAACCTTAGCCAACTCCTTAAAGCCACCGGTAACCACGTTATACTCATGCGATCCTGCATTTGGCGTCCCCTTGGGTAAAATGTAAAATGGAATAAGCGAGAAGCCTATCCACCATAGGGCAACTATCAGAAAAGAAAGCTGCGCCGATTTGTCTTCTGTCATCCCAAACCAGGCATGCCATTGCACAAACACCAAACAAAGTACCTGCACCACAATGCTGCCTGCAAAGCCATAAATAAAGCCTTTGGCGCTTACAGCATCCTGCTTATCAATGGTGGCTATTTGCGGCAGGTAGGAGTTATAAAATACAAAGCCACCACAATACCCCACAGAGGCCAGCCCAAAACATATCATCCCAAACTCAAAGGTCTTCATGTCAAAAAAGTACAAGCCAAAGCAGGCAAGTACCCCAAGCCAGGTAAACAGTTGCATGTACAGTTTTTTGTGGCCCTTGTAATCGGCTATGGAAGTTAAAATTGGCAATAGCGCTACAATGATGAGGTACGATAGCCCGAGGATATAGTTTGACAACACCGTATTTACATACTTGTGGCCAAAAAAGGTAACCATGCCTCCCGGGTTTTTATACTGCGTAATCCCCACGTAATAAGCCGGGAATATGGTAGAGGTGATTACCATATTATATGATTGGTTGGCCCAATCGAACATAGCCCATCCCCAGATGGTTTTTTTGTTGTTTTTTTCTTGCATTGTTTTGGTAAGGCGTCGATGGAGAGTGGCTAATATTCCGAATCAGAATTTTCAGAATTAAGGAATAAACAGAATTGAAAAAAAAGCATTTTCAAATTCTCAAATCTTCAAATTCTCAAATTAAATCAGCCACTCACCAACCTACTTAATCCCGTAATGGTCGTTCATTAATTTTACAAAGATGGGGCCGGGTAAAATGGCCTTCAGGGTAGGTACAATGGTTTGGCCAATGGCACCCACCAGATAACTATGGGCAGGTTTTGATTTGCCTACTATTTTAACAATTTGTGCTGCCAGTTTTGAAGGTGCGGCACCAATGCTTTCATCTTTTTCCATGGCGGCAACGGCTGCGTCAAACTCAGCTTTCAGTTTATCATTTTTAAGTGTGAACGGTAATTTTTCGCGGTTGCCGGTAAAGTCGGTTTTAAAATCACCGGGATTTACTACCGATACCTTAACACCTGTATTTTGCAATTCCATACGCAGGCTTTCGGAGTAGCCTTCTATCGCGAATTTTGATGCGCTGTATAAGCCCTGGTAAGGCAGGCCAAACAGCCCGGCCAATGAACCTATATTAATAACCAGGCCCTGCCCCTTCTCAATCATACCCGGTAAAACGGCACTGCTTACACGCACTACGCCAAAAAAGTTAACTTCAAACTGCTTTTTAGCGGCATCAACCGGCATGGCATAAAGCGGGCCTGTAATGCCGTTACCTGCATTATTAACCAAAACATCAATCTTGCCATCGGCTTTAATAATGGTTGCAATGGCCCCGTTTACAGATGCGTCATCGGTAACATCCATTTGTAAAGGCATAAATGATACGCCGCTTATGCGTTTAATATCGCGCGTGGTACCATAAACAGTGTGGCCCTGGGCAGCAAGTGCTGTTGCGGTAGCCAAACCTAAACCGGATGATGCCCCTGTTACAAGAATTACTTTTTTCATTTTTTGATTAGTGATTAAATACTTTAAGTTTTGAATTATTTATGCAGGGAATAATTCGCCATAAAACTATAAAATTATAATTACAGGGTGACAGCCTGAGGTAAAAAAGCCTAAACTATTTTTAAACCCGGCTACTTTAGTTCAAGAATTCAGAATTCTAATTTAAAACACCAGAAATTCAATGTATTCAACGGAGCTAAACCGAAAAAAAATAGAAAAACTTTGAATTGATAATTTCGGCAGGCAGCTGCAAATAAATATCTTGCATTATTAAACCTAAAGATTTCTTTAGTAAAAACTTCACCACGCCATACCAGGTATATGCTAAAAGATACGCTGAAAAAACTGATAATCCGTGACCTTGAAAAGTTAAAGCACGAGATAGAAGCTTACCAAAACGAGGAAAAGTTATGGCTTATTGAAAAGAATATTCTGAATTCTGCGGGTAACCTCTGTTTACATTTGGTGGGCAACCTGAATACATACATCGGCGCAGAATTTGGTAAAACCGGTTATGAGCGAAACCGGGAAGATGAATTTGCGCTGAAAAATGTGCCACGCGCAGAACTGGTAGATAAAATAGAAAAAACGATCATCACGATTGAAAAAACCTTCAATATGATGTCAGACCATCAGTTGACTGAAAAATACCCAGCCGAGATATTCTTAAAAGATGCATCTACCGAATACTTTTTTGTGCACCTGGCCATGCACTTAGGCTACCATTTGGGGCAGATAAACTATCATCGCCGACTGCTGGACAATTGATGTATTTTGCGTGTTATCTTTGCGTAAAAAGCAAACCGGCTGCTTTTCGCACAAAGATACCACTGTACAAAGCACTTCATTTTTTCCTGTTTGCGCCTTAGCCTCTTTGTGCGACTTTATTCGTCATTTTAAATTTTCAAATGGCGTTTTACTTAATTTTACATCATTTTAGCCCGATAAACGAAAAAAATACTGATTTTTGACAACAACAAAACAGCACGCAACATTGGTTATCACTAATTCAAAATACGAAGAAGCGCTTCTTAATTACAATAAAAAAATAGCCGATGCCAGTGTAGAGGATATGGTGCTCAATATGGGCCCACAGCATCCATCTACCCATGGCGTTTTGCGTTTGGAACTGATAACCGATGGCGAAATTGTAAAGGAAGTAATACCGCATATTGGTTACCTGCACCGCTGTTTTGAAAAACATGCCGAATCATTAACCTATCAGCAAACCATCCCGTTTACCGACAGGCTTGATTACCTGGCATCTATGAACAACAGCCACGCTTTTGTGATGGGGGTTGAACGGATGATGGGCATCGATAAAGACATACCTAAACGCATCGAATACATCCGCGTACTGGTTTGCGAGCTTAACCGCATTGCATCGCACCTGATAGCTATTGGCACCTACGGTATAGATATTGGCGCTTTTACCCCTTTTTTATGGTGCTTTAGGGATAGGGAGCATATTATGGGCATGCTGGAGTGGGCTTCGGGCTCGCGCATGCTATATAATTACATCTGGGTTGGTGGCCTTTTTTATGACCTGCCGGTTGGCTTTGAAGAACGTTGCCGCGATTTTGTGGAGTATTTTAAACCCAAAATGGTGGAGCTTAACCAACTGCTGACCGATAACCAGGTATTTATATCGCGCACGGCAAATGTTGGCGTACTGCCTTTAGATGTAGCCATCAACTACGGTTGCAGCGGCCCTATGCTACGGGCATCGGGCCTTAAATGGGATTTGCGCCGCATTGATAATTATTCGGCCTATCCCGAGCTTGATTTCGAGATCCCCATAGGTACCGGGCTGATGGGCAAAGTAGGCGATTGCTGGGACCGTTACAAAGTGCGTGTTGATGAGATTGAACAATCTGTAAGAATTGTAGAGCAATGCCTCGACCGCCTGCAAAAAGAATTGAAACGCACACCCGATTTTGACCCGCGCGCCAAAATGCCCCGCAAAACCATTCCCAAAGCGCAGGATTATTACGTACGTTGCGAAGGCGCCAAAGGCGAACTGGGTTTTTACTTTGTAGCCGACGGCAAATCCGAAATCCCCACCCGTGTAAAAGCCCGCGGGCCAAGCTTTAACAACCTCTCCGTACTGCCCGAAATTTCAAAAGGCGTACTGATTGCCGATTTGATTGCCATTGTAGGATCGATAGATTTTGTGTTAGGTGAGGTGGATAGGTAGCAGACGCAACTGTCTTGATACTTGATACTAACTACTTGCTACTTTTAGTGGCGTTGCCTGCGGCCGGGCTTTTTGCTCATACTGCACAGGCCTTAGCCGCAGCCTGTGCTCTTTCCCCTCGCACGGCCGGTATCCGCGCCAATCCCTAACGCAAATTGTCTGAACCTGAATTTACAAAATTTAATAAGCCAATTAGAGAAATTCTAAAAATTCGCTTAATTCGAGTTCAGACAACAAATAAAATCCAAAATCCGACGAATCCCGGTTCAGAAAAGGTCTTTAATCAAAAAAGAGACACCTTACGGTATCTCCTTTTAATTATTAATTTTTATTGGAATTGGGCGTTATTAATAAGCTTTAACCATGAACACATAGTTTTTTAGCTTTTTGACTTGTTGCGGCCGACTTAACCCTGCCAGTGTATTTTTAGTACTTAACGTTAAATCTTTACTCAATGAATCGGACGGTATATTTTGGATAGCTTTTAACAAATAAGCCGATTTTTTTGCAAAACCTGCACCAGCCATCTCGGGCTGCCTGCCGCTTATAATACCAACAACGTTGCCTTTACCATCTAACAATGGGCCACCGCTATTACCCGGATTAACGGGAATAGATACCTGATATTCTGTTGTATCGCCGGAGTGGCCATTTCTCGCTGTTAACGAACCTGGGCCATAATTCTCTTCGCCGCTTGGATAACCGAATGTATAAACATCTTCGCCCAAATCACTTAATGATTTCTTAAAATTGTAAGGCACATTTCCAAGGTCTTTAAATGCAGGGTCGTTTATCTGCAATACAGCTATATCATATTGTGGTTCTGTATAAATCACTTTAGCATGGAATGATTCCCCAGCCGCATTTTGAACATATACCGAATCGGCACCATCAATCACGTGAAAATCTGTTGCTATATAGCCGTTGGATGAAAGTGCAAAACCAGTACCCCTGTATTTACCGGGACTTGTATTTGTTTTACGGCCTTTCATATCTTTTAACAAACCACTGGTTTTACCCTCCAGTGTCGCCTGTGATTTTTTTATTTTGCCTATTTCATCGCTTAACTTTTCATAGTTAGATTGATGACTGTTAAGCTTACCTGTAAAAAACAAAGTGCTCAATATTGCAAAAATGGCTATCGACGCAGCTACCGATATTTTTGAATGGTGGTGCCTCCACATATTTACTATCCAGTTGGGCTTAATTAAAAGCTCTTCTTTCAGTGTATGTACATCAATTTCACTATGAATAGCATCCAGTCGCTTTTCCAGTTCAACGCGTTCGCCGTATTGTTTAATCAGCCCTACAAATAGTTTATGCTCTATTACCTTGCTGTCAACATTCGCGTCGTTTTTACGCAATGTCTCAAATTCGGCACGCTCACCGGCGGTCATATCGCCGTTTAGGTACCTGTCAATCAATTCCAGAATAAGGTTCTCGCTCATCTCTTTACACTCCTTTTACTTCTGCTGAAAAAATAACTTTTTCAGCCTTTGCAGGCATTTATACTTTTGCGTTTTGGCATTATCGGCATTGGTGTACCCAAAACGTTCACAAATCTCCTGCATCGATCTGTTATGTATATAAAAATCTTCCATAATAGTTTTACAGGGTTCGCCTAACAACTGAAGGGCCGCCTCCATTTTATTAAACTGTATATCCCGGTCATTATGTTTTTCAACCTCGTCATCAACAGGCAGGTACTCTTCAAAATCCCTGATATCGCCCCCGTACCTGTTCATCTGGCTTAACCTTTTAAGCCAAAGCCTGCGGCAAACCGAGTAAATGTATGTTTTAAGCTTACTGCTTAACTCAAACTCGCCCGATTTTATCTTGTTATAAAGAACAATGATAGCTTCCTGGTATATATCCTTGGCATCATCCTCGTTTCCGTTATTGTTGATAATTAACTGTAATATCATCGGGAAATAGGTTGTATATAGTCTTTTTAGTACTATTTCCGAATTGTTAAGTATCCCAAGAACTATTTCGCTATCTGTTGGTGCCGAAGCTTTTAAGTCTTTACTCACTATTAATACTGTTTATGCCAAAATGTAACCCAACGTTGTAAAAAAAAGAATCAAGAGTTAAGAGTCAAGAATCAAGACTAAATGAAAAGCGTTGAATCTGATAAAAAAGGGAACGTTTAATTACCGCCCGGATACTTGACTCTCAATTCTTGATTTTCTTCAAGTGATTCTCTTCAACTGTTAATACTATAAAAGCAAATAAGGTAACCCCCTAAGGTAAATTATAGCATAGGGGCAAATCTGCAAAAAAAAAGTGGCAACCAAACTTGCTATTACCACTTTGAAAATAACCAAAAAAGTAAAAATTTTATTTTTAATTAATTTAATGGGTTACCTTTTTCATAAAAGTGTATTAACAACAGTAAACGATTAAAAATACTAACATTTTAAAACACACAACGATGAAAAACTTATTAAAAACCAGCTTTGTTGCTTTAGTTCTTGCTGCTTCTTTCGCTGCTTGTAATGGTAATGCTAAAAAAGAAGGTGGTGATACTACCGTTAAAGTTGACTCTACAGTTAAAATTGATTCTACAGTTAAAACTGATTCAACCAAAGTTGATACAGTAAAAAAAGACACAGTTAAAAAATAACTGACTGCTGTCGCGCTATAAAAAGAGCCAAGGTACTACTTGTTGTTCTTTTAATGGTTTAATAGTTTTTTTTGATAAAAGGTAACCAATATTTTTTTTTAAAATCATGGGTTACCTTTTATCATTAATTGTATTAACTACCGAACGATCAAAAAATTATTAAAACTCATAAAACTCAAAACATGAAAAATTCATTCAAATTAGGTTTAGTTGCCTTAGCTATCGCTACTTCATTTGCAGCTTGTAAAGGTGCTGGTTCATCTACCCCTGTTGATTCAGCAAAAGCAGATTCAGCAAAAGTTGATTCAGTGAAAAAAGATTCAACTGTAGCAACTGATTCAACTGCTAAAGCTGGTGCAGCTAAAGTTGACTCTGTAAAAAAAGATACAGCTAAAAAATAATTATTAAGCCTTTAAACTGGCTGAAGTATAAACCTTCATGCCTTTTTATAGATTTATTAGTTTTTTTGCAATAAAAGAGGTGATCTGTAATTTTATTTTAAAATTATGGGTTACCTTTTTTTATTTCCGGTATTAACCAAAAAACTATTAAATCACTCATTAAAAAATTGAACATGAAAAATTCATTCAAATTAGGCTTAGTTGCCTTAGCTATCGCTACTTCATTTGCAGCTTGTAAAGGTTCTGGTTCTGCTTCAGGTACAGATACCGCTAAAATGGACACTGCTAAAATGGACACTGCCAAGAAAGATACCACTAAAATGGACACTGCTAAAGCTGACACTACTAAGAAAGACACTGCTAAAAAAATGTAATCTTACTTTTTTTAGATTTCTAAAAAAACGCCTCCGATTTTCGAAGGCGTTTTTTTATAGTATCAAGTCGTAAGTATCAGGTATCAAGATTTTTTTATCTGGGAAACATCAGGCTTGATACTAATTACTTGCTACTTGATTAATGAACACTATCGCGTAATGCTTTGATTTCGTCATGGGCATCCAAAATTTCGTCATGTTGCCTGGTTACCAGGTCACGTAAAAATCCGGGAATATATTCTTCGGCCAATGCGTCGCGGTAAGCTTTTACAATAGCGTCTTCGCCAAACTCACATTCTTCTAAAATATCGTGCGTGTCATGGGCGGTAAAAGCGGCTTTCACGTCGAGCCAGGCGCGATGTATTTTACCACCGGTTGAAGTACCTGTATCAATATCTTTTCCTAAAACTTCAACCTCTTTTCCCAATTCATTCTTATAACGGTTGCTTGCATCAATTAAGCTTAAAAAAAGCATCCTTAAATCAGTTTCGCCATCTTTTAATTCTTTAAGGGCTCGTTCATAACCCTTTATCCTGTCGTTGTTAATCTGAACCAGGTCATTTAAAACTTCTGCTGTTGCTTGTGTATTTTCCATGATAAATTATGTTTTTATACAATTACAACTCATTAAAAATTAAATTGTTTAATTAAATAATTAATAAATATCTCTATACGAAATATCAACATATTACTTCCTGAATAATGAAATTAGCCAAACGATAACCAAAATAACAACAATAACAGCAATGACGCCCACGATAGCACCAGCCTTAAATATGCCCGTAATAACCGAGCAACTATTTAAAGTAAGCATGGCCAGTGCGATCAGCAGCAAATGAATCTTTTTCATAATAATATTTTGAGTTGATGAAGTGTAGTGACCGCATTTTGCCGTCGCGGTTTAGCCAGCGCAAGAATCAGGCCTTTTTTTGCGTACAGCGTTTTATTACCCCGCAGTTTCCAAATGCCTAAATTTAACTCAAAATGTATAGTAAACCATACGCCTGGTTCGACATATCCGGCTATATATTAATTGGATAAACACCCAATAATTGCCTTTAATTGAAGGAGCAATCCACAACACGCTTTTTATTTATCTGTTAACCCATCAAATATGTACTAATCAACAAACAATTTAAAAAACGGAACGTTTATTGTGGATATTATCTTGAGAAGAAAGCGTCAACAACATTTCGGCTACAACAAACATTAAGTATTAACATACTTATAGTGCAGGTTTTTGCTAAATTTTTGGTGGTCCCGCAACATTATCATAATTTTGAATTATCTATTTATAACTATATATTATCATGACTTTTCAAATACAATCAAACATTCAATGCGAAAATTGCATTAAATGTGGCACAAGGCCTCAAGTTGAACAATCAAAAAAAAATTGGATTGTTGCCTGTCCAAATAAAAAATGCAATAATTTTGTTAAAGGCGAAATGGTAAATATAGAAGGCTGGAACAGGCTAAACAAGAGCAACGCCAATATTGCACCTAACCAAAGTCTTAAGAAAACTGCCTAAGCTTAAAAATTACTCATAATAATTATCACTATACTTAAGTGCTTTTTCGGGCAGATGGTTAATTTTGCCCGCTTTAAAAGCAGCCATGAGTAAAGCTATTTTTTCTATAAACAATGCCACCGTAAGATTTTTAAACAGCACACTGTTCAGAGATCTTACATTTAAAATAAACAAAGGCGAAAATTGGGCACTTGTAGGATCAAGCGGCTCGGGCAAAAGTGCCTTATTACAAACCATTGCAGGCCGCTTTAATATAACAGGCGGCTCCATCGCTTATAACTTTGAAAGCGTACATGATGGCGAAAGCCTGCCAGCAAATGGCATTAGCATTAAAACAAAATTAATTGCCATTGTAGAGCCCAGGCACCACTTCCGTAACCTATCAAATACTTCCGACTTTTACTATCAGCAGCGTTATAACTCGTCCGACTCGGAGGACGCCCTTACCGTAAACCATTATTTAAACAACATCACCAGCGAAACTGTTGACGGATATTGGACCTTAGATAAGGTTATGATTTTATTGAACCTTGATTATCTGCAGGATAAGGAATTAATAAAACTATCAAACGGCGAGACAAAACGCCTGATGTTAGCCGCTGCCTTACTTAAAAACCCGGCATTATTATTACTCGACAATCCGTTAACCGGCCTTGATGTAAAAACAAGACAGGAGTTTAATGGCATCATCAGCCAAATTACTGCATCTGGCATCAATTTAATTATCGCCACGCCCGCCCATGAAATTCCGGAAGGAATTACCCATGTAGCCGTATTGCAAAACGGGGCAATTATTCATGAAACTACCAGGATCGATTTTAGGCCGGAAGAGTTTATGGCCGATGTTGCCGACAGCATTGATATAACGGCACTTAACATACTTTTAAACCCAGATAAACCGCGGGTAACCTACAACCATATTGTTAAAATGGAAAAGGTGCACATCCAATACGCCGATAAGGTAGTACTGGATGATGTGAACTGGGAAATTAAAACAGGCGACCGTTGGGCGCTGCTTGGCCCAAACGGCGCGGGCAAATCAACACTACTCAGCTTAATAAATGGTGATAATCCGCAAGCCTACGCCAACCACATTATTTTATTTGATAAAAAACGCGGAACCGGAGAAAGCATCTGGGATATTAAAAAGAAAATAGGTTTTGTATCGCCGGAGCTGCATCAATATTTCCC
Source organism: Mucilaginibacter sp. P4_C11 (assembly GCF_056402115.1). Lineage (NCBI taxonomy): Bacteria > Pseudomonadati > Bacteroidota > Sphingobacteriia > Sphingobacteriales > Sphingobacteriaceae > Mucilaginibacter > Mucilaginibacter sp. P4_C11. The sequence goes on from NZ_JBFUIA010000032.1 coordinate 22,814, forward strand.
TACCGATAACAGCTGCCTTCAGGTAGTAGAGTCGGGGTACTACGATACCCTTGGATTATTCAGACCAAGCAACAAACAAATGGCTGCCATAGCCCTACAATGGATGAAAACGCTTGAAATAGAGCAATATGCCCGAACGCTTTTAAAAAATATACCCGCAAGTGCACAACGTCTATGTTTACTTGCCCGTGCATTAGTGAAAAACCCTTCACTACTTATTTTTGATGAACCCTGCCAGGGCATGGACGACCATCAGCAGCTTCATTTTAAAAACATCATAGATACCATTTGCAAACTAAGCAACGTAACCATGATATACGTAACCCACTATCAGCATGAAATCCCAAACAGTGTTGATAAGGTTTTAACGCTGGATAAAGGAAAAGTGGTTTAATTGGTTCATTGGTTCATTGGAACGCGGGCATAGCGGACAAAAACAGTCGTCCACAATAGACTTACGAAGTTTTAAATACTTTGTAAGTTTTTCGCCGGCTGAAGGTTGTAATATACCAACAGTCAATACTAATGAACAAGTGAACCAATGAACTAATCAGTCCCCCGGCTCGTAATCAACGGGCAGCAAATCGCATAGTTTGGCTTTTGACCAGGTGCCTTCGTAAAGCGGGGCCGGGTTTGATATTACGGTGCCGTTGTTATCAAACAAAGCATAACTACCATACAGGGTGATTATACTGGTTTCAAAGTTTTCCATATCCAGCGGGCGGTAAACATCTTTAAATTCGGTAAGCTCGTGTTTTTTAGTATATACTACGTACAAAAAATGCGGAAAGGCGATGGCATAAATCCCGGCCTCGGGCGTGCTGCGCAAAATCTCCATTGACTGATATGGAATCTTCACCACATTTTCATCGCTCCATTTGGTAAGGTTGCTGAGTTTATACCAGTGCATAACCGAGTCGCGGTTGGTTTCTTTATACCTTTTTATTTTTTGCTGTATCAGTTCTTCGGGTGGCCGTTCGTGGTTCAGGGCTCGGGTAAAGTCGTGGGCTTCAAAACCCTCTTCCTTTAGCTTATCTTTATATAATGACCTGAAAAAATGCTGGGGCGAGCCGTAGTAAGCTTCCTCGCGTTTATGTTTCCACACTTTTTTTTGCTCGGCAGATCCCGGCAGGTTTTCAAACAAGGCCCTGCCCGAGTATTGTATGGTATGCTCAATAGCATCGCTTACGTAGTTTTTCAATAAATATTTGGTGCGATAGCCCAACGCCCTGTTCTCAACCACTAAAAACTCGTCGGCATCTGCCTCCAGCCGCTGCTTGCTACGGTGGTAATTAAGGTTAAGAACGCGCGGGTTAAGCACCTTGCATAATTTAGAGTTCTCGGTAGTACCAATAAACTCCCTCCTGAATTGTTCATAGTTCTTTTTCCAATCGGCATTACTGCTTATTACCACTTCGCGCAGCATGAGTACTTTTTGGGTGAGCGATATGTCGAGTTTTAAAGGCACGTTACCTACCTGCACTGTTTGTGCATAGTCTTCGTACCCCACTACGGTAACAATTAATTCATACTGGCCAGGCTTGACACCCGATAGGGTAAATGTGCCATCTTCGGCGGTTGAGGTACCGTAAGTAGCGTTATTTAAAAACACGCTGGCATTGGCCAATGGCGATTTACTTTCGCCATGCACTACCTTACCGGTGATAGTAGCGGACTGCGCCAAAACAAACAAGGGGCATAATAAAACAAAGGCTATAAAAACTATCCGGATTGGCCGCATTAACTAAAAATACTGAAATAATTATTCAAGCTACTAAAAAAAGCATTTTTTATGAACACAGGATGAATTGCCAAAGTATTTATTTACTGATATAAGATTTTTACAATGGGGTCTGGGGACGGGGTGCGAGGTGCGGGGTTCGAGTGGAAGGGCTAAATATCTGTATCTACTGCCCTTTGCTTATTAATGTCCGCCCCACCTTTAACTTCGCTTAGGGCAGACACAACTTAAGAGTTTCGACTCCGGGCTTCACACTAACCTTCAACCCAGCCCTACTGTTTCCCCCAGTAATAATTTACACCAAAACCAATATTGGTATTCAGCCCAATGTTGAATGAATTGGCTTTGGTTTGATAATCATGGGTATACAGTATGTTACCAAAACCAAGATTTACGGCCAGCTTTTTTGTGGCAAAAAACACGATATTGGGGTTACCGCCAATACTTATCGAGCCCGAATTAAAGTTGTTGATATCATTGGCCTCGGTAACGCCAAACTGCGGGAATATGCCAATCCTGTCATTCAGCATGCAATAGTACCTGAAATGGATACCTAACGAAAGCGCTTCGGTGTGGTATTTATGATCATACCTGTAACTGGTGGTACCGGTACCTGCTAATGCGGTGTAAACAGATGTTTCGGTACCTCCCGTGCGCGAGTAACCGGGCTGGATGCCAATAGTCCAGTTTTTTGACAGGAACATCCCAAAATCGGGGTTAATTTGCAGGTTAGATATACTATGATTGGTATAAACCGTAGTTCCGGCCGCGAACGAATAGGTGTTGGTGTAGCCATACCCATCGTAATTGTAATTAAGGCTACCGCCGGTGTAATACCGGCCGGTACCAATTTGAGCGTTTGCGGCAAAAGACGCCGCCACAATAAATAAAAGTGTAAATAAGTGTTTTTTCATTGCTGAATTTTAATAGGTGTAAAAACGAAAGCAATGGGATATAACCACCAGGCAATAAAACAGATAAGGTAAAGTACTGCATATGGTTAACGTCTCATGCATCCTTTATTACGGCTTTAAACGTAAAAGTGATACTAAAGGTTAGCGCAATATAACAAACAATAGCCCTAATCAACAAAAAGCCTATCTTTGCGGCATGGGTGTATCTTTTGAAGAATTTAATTTTAACCGGCAAATTTTAAATGCCATTGCCGATGCCGGTTATACCGAAGCTACGCCTATACAGCAAAAAGCCATCCCTCCTATCATGAACGGGCAGGATGTAATGGGCATAGCGCAAACGGGTACCGGTAAAACGGCCGCTTATGTTTTGCCCATAATCATGAAGCTTAAATATGCCCAGGGCGAGGCCCCGCGCGCGCTCATTATTTCGCCAACGCGCGAACTGGCTATGCAGATTGAGGAAAACGTTAAAACCTTTGCCTCCAACACCGACCTTAGGGTTGTAGTACTATACGGTGGCCTGGGCCCAAAAACACAAATAGAAAACCTTAATAAAGGTGTAGATATCATTGTAGCCACTCCCGGCCGCTTTATGGATTTATACCTGGCAGGCCATATAGTTACCAAAACCCTGCAGGTACTGGTGCTTGACGAGGCCGATAAAATGATGGATATGGGCTTTATGCCCCAGATTAACCGCTTGCTTGAAGTGGTACCTGTAAAAAGGCAAAACCTGCTTTTTTCGGCCACTATGAGCGATAAAATTCATGAGTTATCCAATAATTTCCTGGAGTATCCAACCATTATTGAAGTTACCCCACAGGCAACACCGGCGCAAACGGTTAACCAACAGCTGTATTATGTACCCAATGTTAAAACCAAAATTCACCTGTTAAAAAAACTATTGGAGGCCGAAGGGGAGATTACCAAGCTGATGATATTTTGCAAAACCCGTGTTGTTGCCGATGATGTTTACAAATTCCTGCTGCGCAAATTTGGCGAAGGGGGAGTTAAGGTATTACATGCCAATAAAGGGCAAAACACCCGTATCAACTCTATCAACTCGTTTAAAAACGACGAGGTTAAAATACTGGTAGCAACCGATGTAGCATCGCGCGGTATCGATGTTAGTGATGTAAGCCATGTTATTAATTTTGATGTACCTGTTGTAATAGAAGATTATGTACACCGGATAGGCCGCACGGGCCGGGCCCTGCAATCGGGCGAGGCCATTACTTTTTGTGGGCCGGCAGAGGAGTATTACCTTAAGAAGATAGAAAAACTCATTAAACAAACCATCCCGGTTTCGGCCATTCCGGATGATGTTTTTATTGAGGAAACCGGCTACGATGAGCGCCAGGAAATTGCGAAGGAAATTGATATGCAAAAGCGTAAAGACGACCCCGATTTTAAAGGCGCTTTCCACGAAAAGAAAACCCTCAATCAGCATAAAAAGTTCGACGAGGCCAAGAACAAAGTAAAATATGGCAAAGCCTATAAAGCAGCCGGCGGAAAAACCAGGTCATCATCGTCCCGAAAAAAACGTTAAYCGATTTTAAAAACTTCAAACAGATAGTCAATTACATGAAATTGCGCATTACCCCGTTAAATTTTGCCACCACATTTTTTTTGGTCGTAGCTGTTTATATCTGGATAAATGGAGCCGCCATTGCCGGTCGCCCTTTAGAAAACTGGAGCGGTACCATTGGTTGGATATTCCTGTTATTTGCCGCGGTGGTGTTTTTTATGGATCTGATGTTCCGCAACTTTTTTGCCGAGCTTAAAAAACTGTGGATTATTGAGTTGTGCGTAATAGCCCTGATAGCTGTAATCTTTTTCCTGGTTAAATAAATGCGCCCTCCTGTTTCCATAATTTACATGGTAGATAAGCATAATGTTCCCTCAAAAATTACAAACTCATTATAATCCCGTCGCTGTAAAATAACCTACTTTTGCGACTTCAATAAAACAGAAAATGAAAACTGCCGAAATAAAGCTCACCGTTACGCTGGACGATAATAACGTGCCCGAAAATATCATGTGGGAATCAACCGATTCGCAATCAAAAGAGGCATTGCCCGTAAAATCGTTCATGTTGGCCCTGTGGGACCAAAGCTACAAAAACACCCTGCGCATTGACCTGTGGACCAAAGATATGCCCGTTGACGAGATGAAACGCTTCTTTTACGAAACCCTGCAAACCATGGGCGACAGCTTTTTACGCGCCACCGGCGAAAAAAATATTGTTGAAGACCTGCGCGATTACTGCGCCCACTTTGCCGATAAAATGGAAATTAAACAATAGCCTTTTAGTATCAAGTAGTAAGTATCAAGTATCAAGATTTTTGATTGGGTAATTTGAGTGAGGATACTATTTTTACTTGCAGCTGTCTTGCTACTTGATACTTGCGACTTGATACTAAATAACTGCAGCTGTCTTGCTACTTGATACTTACTACTTGATACTCCCTTATGCGCCTTAGTTCAATTTCATCATTTGTGGGCTTTGTATTGCTTTTTGCCGGTACATACTGCCCGTTGTTACGTCCGTTCCATTTGTTTAACTGGAATGTTTATCAGCTTAACCAGCCGTACGGTATAGTACTTGTGCTGGTGGCTGTTATCGGTGTTATTTCATCGTTTTTAAACCAGTATAAAATTACGCGGGCCTGTGCCTGGGCGTCGGTCATATTGGTTGCGGTGCTGTTTATTGCTGCCATTGTAAAGGTAGAAACCACTTTTAGTTTTATCCCTTTCCGCAAGTTCGATTCACTTTTAACCAGGCAAATTAAATTTAAGTGGGGTTGGTTCGTATTGTTTGCGGGCCCGGTTCTGGCGCTTGCGGGTGCAATTAACGGCAAGCCTAAAGGCTTTGTTAAATCCGCAGAAACAGTATAAATTAATCAAAATATTCCTTATATGTTTATTAGCTGTTCACTTTACGTAAACAGCTTTTTTTTGAACATATTTGTATTTGTTTAATTATCCCTATCAATGTTGAAACTTACCTTTCGTCAGCAGGTATTAACTGGCTTTGCTGCATCAATCATCCTGGTTTTACTGGTTGGTATACTATCCTATAACAGCATCAGCCAGTTAGAAGAAGATAACACCTGGGTTGAGCATACCCAAAATGTTATCAAATCGTCTACCGGTTTATTGCAGCATATGATAGATGCAGAAACCGGCATGCGCGGTTTTGGAGCTACAGATAAAAAAGTATTTCTTGAACCGTATCATGATGCAATACCACGTATCAACGAGGACCTTAGTACGCTAAAAAATCTCACCAAAGACAATGCGGTTCAATTAAAACGGCTGGACACACTAACATCCCTTGTAACTACCCAGCTAAATATACTTAAAGAGAATATCGATACCCGTGATAGCAAAGGGCTTGAATTTATGGTTGCCAATAACATGTTTTTGAATGGCAAACAAAACATGGATAACATACGCGGGCTTGTAAACAGGGTAATAGAAAACGAAAACCGACTTCTTAGCATTCGCAAACAAAGTTCGGCAAAAGCATCAAAAATGGCCGTCACTGTGATAGCCTGCGGATCGTTAATATTCCTGTTTATCATCCTGTTTTTGTTCAGATACATTCAAACAGCATTTGATCAGCAGAAAAAAATAGAAGAAGAAATTAAGGTTGCCAACGCCGAATTGGGTGTAGTACTTGCCGAAAATGAAGCCAAAAACTGGCTGCTTACCGGTACCGGCACCCTTAACGAAAAAATGCAGGGGCAGCAAAGCGAAAAAGAGCTATCACAAAATATATTGGCCGAAGTTTGCTCTTATACCAAAGCAGCCGCAGGTACATTTTATTTATATAACGATAAGGAGCATCTCCTTGAATTATATGCATCCTACGCATTCCATAATCCAAATTTAATAAAGAAACGGGTACAGCTAACTGAAGGCTGGCTTGGCCAGGTGGCTGCCGATGAAAAAGCAGCTGTGGTAAAAGGCAAGTTGAATGATAGCTTGGAGCTGTCTTCATCGGTAGTTAAAGAATTACTAACCCAAACATTTATCATTCCGTTCTTTTTTGACAAAAAGCTAAAAGGCGTAATGGAAGTGGCCTTTGCCGGCGAATTGGCAGAAAAAGACCGTGGTTATATTTTAGCCATAGCCAATGATATTGGCATTGCGGTAAATACCGCCCAGGCCCGCACCATCATGCACGACCTGTTTGAAGAAACCCAGCAACAAGCCGAAGAACTGGAAGCGCAGCAAGAAGAAATGCGCGTTACCAATGAAGAATTGGTAAATAAAACAGAAATGTTGCAGGCATCAGAAGAAGAATTGCGGGTACAGCAGGAAGAATTACGTACTATTAACGCCGAGCTTGAAGAAAAAGCAAGCCTGCTGGAAGAAAAAAACCAGGCCATTGAAGAAGCACGTGCAGCCATTAACCTTAAAGTTGATGAGTTGGAAACTACGGGCAAATACAAATCGGAGTTTTTGGCAAACATGAGCCACGAACTGCGCACGCCGCTTAACAGTATCCTGGTGTTGGCGCGCATACTGAAAGACAATAAACCGGCCAACCTGTCTGAAGATCAGATTAAATACGCCAGCGTAATTTTCAATGCAGGTAACGATTTACTTACACTGATAAACGACATACTGGACTTATCCAAAATAGAATCGGGCAAGCTGGATATGCAAAATGAGGATATCAGGATATCCGAAATTGTTGACGATATGGAAATGTTGTTTAACGAAGTAGCGGGCAACAAAAAAATAAAATATAGCACCAGCATTGCCGGGAATGTGCCTTTAACCGTATTTACCGATAAGGTAAGAGTTGAGCAGGTGATAAAAAACCTGCTCTCAAACGCGTTCAAGTTTACGCCAGAGAATGGCTCAATTTCCATCAATGTAAAACCGGGGCTTAAAGAAAACACCGTCAACTTTGCTATCAAAGATTCAGGCATAGGTATCCCGGCCGAAAAACAACGGATTATATTTGAAGCCTTTCAGCAGGCCGATGGTTCAACAAGCCGCAAATATGGCGGCACAGGATTGGGATTATCCATTAGCCGCGAACTGGCCATATTATTGGGCGGCAGCATAAGCATGACCAGTGAGCCGGGAATAGGCAGCGAATTTATATTGACGATTCCCCTTGAGGCCAAAATAGTACCGGTTGTGAATGACGAGGTTTTACCAACAGCCCAAACTTTCAAGGCCGAAAGTAACTTCCTGAAGCCTGCTAAAGCCATAACCCGTGAAGATAACCACGAGCCATTAGTGGTAATTGTAGAAGATGATAAAAATTTTGCCGGCATACTGCAGGATTATGCCCGTGATCATGGCTATAAATCTATTATAGTTTATGAAGGCACACGCGCCGTTGAAACCATAAAGGAGGCAAAACCCGATGCTGTTATACTTGACATTATGCTGCCAGGCAAGGATGGCTGGCAGATATTAAAAGAGTTGAAGGCTGATGAAGCTACGATACATATCCCGGTACACCTGATGTCGGCAGGCGAAGCGGCGGCTAATCGTGTGCACAAAGAAGGTGCCATCAGTTTCCTTAAAAAGCCTATTAATACCGAAACATTGGATAAACTATTTGCAGATATCATGCTGCAAAGCGGCACCCGGTTTAAGCAAATACTGCTGGTTGAAGACCACAAGGCCCAAAGCCAGGCTTTAAAAGATATGATGCAGGGCCAGGGCATTACGGTAGACCAGGCTTTTGATGGCGCATCGGCATTCAGAATGCTGCACGAAAATGAGTACCAATGCGTAATACTTGATTTAAACCTGCCAGATATTTCGGGCCTTGATCTGTTAGACAAGATCAAGGAAGTTGACCGCTTTATTTCACTACCTGTAATTGTTAACACAGCCATGGAGTTGGATAAAACATCGGTAAACAGGCTTATGCAATATGCAAACGCCATGGTGGTTAAAACCAATAAATCGGCCGATAGACTAATTGACGAGGTTAACCTGTTCCTGAATAAAATTAGCGAATCATCGGCCAGCGGCCAAACGGCGCAAATATCAAAACCAAAATTGCCGGCTAAAGGCAAGGATGCCATTAAAGGTAAAAAGGTGCTTATTGTTGATGATGATATGCGCAATATTTTTGCCCTGAGCAGCGCCCTGCAAAGCTATGACCTTATTGTGGAAATTGCCAACGATGGCGAGGAAGCCATAGCCAAGCTGGAGGAGATCCCGAACATTGATATTGTTTTGATGGATATTATGATGCCCAAAATGGATGGTTACGAAGCCACAAGATACATACGTAAGCAAAACAAATGGGCCAAATTGCCGGTAATAGCATTAACAGCAAAAGCAATGAAAGACGACCGCGAAAAGTGCATAGCAGCCGGTGCCAATGATTATATTACCAAACCGGTTGATATGGACAGGTTAATTTCGCTGATGCAATTATGGCTGGAAAGCTAATTTATGACCGATACTAATGTAATCATATCCGCACCGCAAATAACCGCGCTTATTGACCTTGTAAAAAAGGTGCATGGGTTTGATTTTTCGGGCTATACCAAAGCTTCATTAAAACGCAGGATCACCAGGATTATGCAGCTTAAAAAACTAAGCTTTTATGATCTTAAGCATGCGCTCGTCAACAATCAGGACTTTTTTCAGGAGTTTTTGGAAGAGATAACGGTGAACGTAACCGAGATGTTTCGCGACCCATCATTTTACAAAGGCTTAAACAGCCAGGTTATCCCCTACCTTTCCACCTATCAGCATTCTAAAATATGGGTGGCAGGTTGTTCAACCGGCGAGGAAGTATATTCAATGGCTATCCTGATGCGCGAGGCCGGCCTGAGCAATAAATCGTTCATTTACGGCACCGATATTAACACCGAAGTACTTAGAGAAGCCCGCCGCGGTATCTATAGCCTGCGTAATATAAAAAGTTACGCAGAAAATTATCAATTTACAGGTTTAAAGGGTTCCATTTCAGATCATTTTACTATCTTGTACGACGCAGCTTCAATACACAATGAATTGAAACAAAATACGTTGTTTTCCGTACACAACCTGGTTTCAGATGGTGTATTCAACGAGTTTCAGCTTATAAGTTGCCGTAACGTGTTTATTTATTTTGAAACTGAGTTGCAGGAACACATCCTGGAACTTTTTTATAAAAGTTTATGCCCATTGGGCTATTTGTGCCTGGGGAGTAAAGAAACAATCCGGTCAGATACTTTTAAAAAGAAGTTTAAGGTGATTAATCCAAAGGAAAATATTTATCAAAAAATTGGCTCCTGATAAAAACCTGCTCGAACGTTGGAAATCTGCCGAAATACTGCTACTCGGCGGCTCTGCTGGTTCGTTTAAAATATTGTTCCAGATAGTAAAAACGCTCGCTCCCAACCTAAACAAAACTGTAATTATTGTAATTCATCGCAAAAAAAATTTTTTTAGCGAAATTGAAAAACTCTTTGCAGAAAACAGCCGTATGTTAATGCGCGAAATTGCCGACAAGGATATTCTGAATAAGAATACTATTTACATAGCGCCCGCGAATTACCATACCTTAATTGAAAAAGAGGGAACATTTGCACTTGATGTATCGGAATCGGTTTGGTTTTCAAAGCCATCAATTGATGTAACTTTTGAAAGCGCAGCCGAAATTTACAAAGAGCGTTGCATGGCGATACTGTTATCGGGTGCAAACCAGGATGGCGCGGAAGGATTGCTTAAATTAAGAAATAACGGCGCTACAACCATCGCGCAGCATCCGGAGGATGCGGAAATGACAGAAATGCCAACGGCAGCAATTAATATTGGAGCCGCAGAATATATTTTACATACAGACGAAATTTTTACATTATTAAGTACATAGGTAATTCACCATACACTAATCAATATTACATGACCCCTGTAAATATTCTTATTGTTGATGATAGAGAAGAGAACATAATAGCGCTTGAGGCCTTATTAAAACGCGATGACATCCGTATATTTTCTACAACATCCCCTAATGAAGCGCTCAAAATAGCCTGGGAAACCCAAATTGCTATAGCACTGGTTGATGTGCAAATGCCCGAAATGGATGGCTTTGAATTGGTAGAGATGCTTAAATCAAACCCGCGTACCAGGGATATTATGGTAATTTTTGTTACTGCTATATCAAAGGAAACCAAATACGCTGTTAAAGGCCTGGGTACCGGCGCAGTTGATTACCTGTATAAGCCGCTCGATCCGTATATAACATCGGCCAAAGTTGATTCATTTGTACACCTGGCCCGCGCACAAGCCGAAATCAAACTCAAAAACCAGGAATTACAGAATTACTCGATAGTTGTAAAAAACTCGGCAGATATCATTTGCTCTGTTGATGCGCAAACCCTGCGGATTGACAATATTAACCCGGCAGTTGAAAATATTTTGGGTTTTAAGCCAGCCGAATTACTGGGCAAGAGCATAGTTAACCTGGCCATTACAGAGCATCAGCCGGCATTTAGAAAAAAACTCGGCGAAATTATTAAAGATAACCTTCCTTTCGCGGTATTTGAAGGCAGGTTTGAACGATTTGATAAACGGGTAATATGGGGCGAATGCCGTGCATCTTACCATAATAAAATGATATTTATCAATATCAGCGATATATCGCCCCAAAAAAGCTACCAGGAACAACTCATCAAATCAAAGGATCAGGCGGAATATACCAAAAAGGTTAAGGAAACTTTTTTGGCCAATATGAGCCATGAACTACGGACACCCGTTAACGGTATTATTGGCATTACCACTATGCTGCTAAAAACTAATGTTGATGAGCAGCAAAGAGGAATGCTTGATTTGTTGGAAACCTCGTCAAAATCGTTACTTGGGGTTATTAACGATGTGTTGGATATTTCTAAAATCGAGGCCGGGAAATTTAACATTATCCGTACGGCAAATAATGTAAACGATATTATCAAATCGGTTTTCGACTTGCTGAAATTTAGGGCCGACGAAAAAGACATCGAGTTTTTATTGGAAACAGATCCTGAGTTGCCGCCGTATATGATGGTTGATTCGTTGCGTTTAAACCAGATATTGATGAACCTGCTCAGCAACGCCATTAAGTTTACCGAAAGGGGTTATGTAAAATTAAAGGTATCGGTTATACAAAGGCACACCGATAAGGTGAGGGTAAAATATAGTGTTGAAGATACCGGCATCGGAATTCCTGAAGATAAGCTTAACCGGGTGTTTGAATCATTTGAGCAGGCCGATGAGGATACGGTTAGTAAATACGGAGGCACCGGGCTTGGGCTTGCTATAGTAAAAAGATTGGTTGAGTTAAAAGGCGGCGAACTTACGGTAAACAGCAAAATTGGCGAAGGCAGCACCTTCAGTTTTTATAACTGGTACACAATTTCGGCCAAACCGGTTGAAAAGGCCAGTGCGAGACCAGATAAAGCACTTGCCCCCTTTTTAAATGTAAGCGTGTTGGTAGCCGAAGATAATATGGTAAACCAGTTTATGCTATCTAAAATACTTAAAGACTGGCAGGTACAGGTGGATATGGTTGATAACGGCCGTAAAGTGCTTGATAAACTAAGGAACAACCATTATGACATTATATTGATGGATACCCATATGCCCGATTTGAATGGTTACGAAACGGCAAAAACCATCAGGGTTGATTTTGAGGAACCCAAACGAAGTATACCTATTATATCACTATCAGCAGCTTCATTTGGCTACGAGCAACAGGAAGCTTTAACAGCGGGGATGAATGATGTTTTGTCGAAGCCATTTCAGCCATTTCAGCTGCACGAAAAAATGAGTAAACTTTTAAGCGCCCGCACACATAAATTAAAAGTTTAACCTGGTTTGGCCCACGCCCATAACATTGGCTTCGTGTTGCAGCAACCATTGCTTACGCCAAAGGCCGCCGGCATAACCGGTTAAACTCCCATCCGAGCCTATCACCCGGTGGCAAGGTACTACAACCCAAAGATGATTTTTTCCGTTGGCGGCAGCAATCGCCCTGATGGCCAAAGGGTTGTTCATTTGTTGAGATTGCTGCAGATAAGTTGTTGTGGTGCCGTACTCAATATTTAATAAACATTCCCAAACCTGCTGCTGAAAATCGGTACCCGGTTGCTTAATGGGGAAATCGAAGGTTTTCCTGGTCCCATCAAAATATTGCTGCAACTGATCAATAGCTATTTGCAGCAATGGCGTAGCTGGCGGCTCTATCTCATATTCCTCATCCCGGATGGAGATGCCTGATATAAATTCACCATCCTGTGTAATACGGACAATCCCGATGGGGGTACGATAATAAGCTATGGGCATTGGTTTGTTAATTGTAATCAAAATTAAAGTAATCGGGGCTATCAAACAAATGGCTAAAATCCCATATTACAAATTATTACCTTTGCCGCATGAAGCTTGTTCAGGAAACCATTCATTTGTTAAAAAAAGAGATTTTGCTGGAGTGGCGGTCAAAATATGCTTTTAACGGGGTTTTGCTGTACGTGGTATCTACCGTATTTGTTTGCTACATCTCGTTCAATCAAAGTTCCGGTTTAAACGGTACCACCGCCTATCCGCTGGTATGGAATGTGTTGTTTTGGATCATCATGTTGTTTGCATCGGTAAACGCTATTGCCAAAAGCTTTATGCAGGAGAGTAAAAGCCGGTTACTGTATTACTACTCCATTGCCAGCCCGCAAGCCATTATACTTTCAAAAACCATATACAATATTTTGCTGATGACGCTCATCAGCTTTTTGGCCCTGCTGGTATACCAGGTTTTCTTCACCAATAAACTTGGCGATGTATGGTTTTATTTGCTAGCGGTGTTAATGGGTAGCATCAGCTTTTCAACAGTATTTACCATGATATCGGCCATAGCATCAAAAGCCGGCAATAACGGTACACTCATGGCTATTTTAAGTTTTCCAGTAATTATTCCGGTGATATTAATCCTTATCCGCCTAAGCAAAAGAGCAATGGATGGATTGGAGCGAAGCTTAAGTTACGGCGATATCGGCGTTCTGTTTGCCATTAACGCTATCGTAATTACAACCGCGTTGTTACTTTTCCCTTATTTGTGGCGCGATTGAATCCCGATAAGCTACATTATTATTCTCTTATTTTTTGAATATATCTGTTCAATTAGTTTGATCAGCGGTTTTTTACGTTCCAGTATGCTTATTTAGAATCATTTTAAATTTTATTTGGATTAAGTCTAATTAAGGTATAGTTTTGCCATCAAAGAATCAACGACGATGCATGGCAAAAACTGTACTCTACTCATAATATCTTTATTTATATCGGGCACATTGTTAGCACAACAGCCGAATAATTCAACAGCAGAAGATTCCCTTAATAACAATACTGCAAAAAACTCTATTCTCACCAACACCTCAATAGGTGGCTACGGAAATGCCTTCTATCAGTACAACTCCAATCATGGGACCGCCAAAGTTGACCTGGAACGTTTTGTACTTTTTGTGGGCCATAAGTTTAGCGATAGGATTTCGTTTTTCTCTGAACTTGAACTGGAGGACGCCAAAGTTAACGGCGGCGAGCCCGGAGGCGAAATTACTATTGAGCAAGCCTATTTAAAGTTCAGCCTTAACCCTAATCAATATATCGTGGCCGGTTTGTTTTTGCCGCGCATAGGCATCCTGAACGAAAACCACCTGCCTACCACCTTTAATGGTAACGAACGTAACTATGTAGAAACATTGGTTATCCCGGCTACCTGGCGCGAATTGGGCATAGGATTTTATGGCCGTTTAAATAACCTGCCCGTTAATTACTCGGTGGGGATAATGAACGGACTGAGCGCTGCTGGCTTCACGCACGGAACTGGCATAGTTGACGGGCGTTTTGAGGGGCGTAATGCTACGGGCACCAATCTTGCCGTAACCGGTGCTTTGCAATATTACCAGGGCAGCTTTAAAGCGCAGTTATCGGGCTACTACGGTGGTACGGTGGGCATCCGGAAAACTGAGGCCGATAGCCTTGGCTTAAACTCGGGCATATTTGGCACACCCGTAGCCATGGGCGAGGGCGATATACAATATAATAACCAGGGGGTTTCGGTTAAAATATTGGGCACTATCGCCTCTATTCCCGATGCAGACAAGATTAACCGGGCCTATGCCAGCAATACACCCAAAAGTATGTATGGCGCTTATGCCGAAATTGGTTACGATTTGCTTTTTCGTCAAAACTACGGCAAAATTAATCCTGCCCAACTCATTGTGTTTGTACGCGATGAAAAGCTTAATCTTAATTCGGGGGTTCCGCCAAATGGCATAACCGACCAAACGCTTAACCAGAATTTTGTAGTTGCGGGCTTTACTTATCTGCCGCTACGCAACGTGGTTGTAAAGGCCGACGTAAGGCTGGCCCACACAGGCGTGCAAAACCCGGCATTGGTAATAAACCCAAGCCCGGTAGCTCGGCCATATCAAACCAGCAACTCTTTAGTAAACCTGGGCGTGGGATATTCATTTTAAATGAGGCTTTGTATGCACAGAAGAAAATTCATCAAACAGTCGTGCTCATTGTGTGTAGCTGTCGGCGCAGGTATGATAACGGGATCTTTATCTGGTTGTGCCACTTTACCTGTTTACAAAACAGGTGTAGCCAATAATGCGGTAAGCGTACCGGTTGCCATTTTCGGCACAACCAATTTCCAGCTTATCCAACCTAAAAACCAGTATTATAATATCGGCCTGAAAAAGGAGGCCGATGGCAGCTATACCGCTTTACTTTTAAAATGTACTCATGCAGATAACCAGTTAATGCCTACCGGTAACGGCTATAAATGCGATTTGCATGGCAGCGCTTTTAACGGTGCAGGTAAAGTAATTACCGGCCCTGCCGAGCGGCCGTTAAAAAAGTACAAAACAGAAATACTATCAGATCAAATAATCATCCATCTAATTTAACTTACCTATGAAAAACAACTTACTTGCATTAGTTTGCATAACCGCGCTTGGTTTGGGCGCCTGCAGCAAAAGCAATACAACAAACACTCCGGTAACAACCGACGTGGAAGTCCAGGTGATAAACGATTTTGTGAACGTTGTTGCAAACCCCAATTATGTACAGATACAGGCAAATGCAGTGGTGTTGCAAACGGCGGTTACGGCTTTAATTGCTACCCCAAATGCGGCCAACCTTTTAGCTGCGCAAAATGCCTGGAAAGCCACCCGCGCGCCATGGGAAGCATGCGAAGGCTTTTTGTTTGGCCCGGTTGAAGACAATGACTACGACCCCATAATGGATAGCTGGCCGCTAAACAAGCTTGATGTTGATGGCTTACTGGCCAGTTCGGGCTCATTGGCTGTAGCCGATATTGATAAGCTTGATGGCACGGCCAAAGGCTTTCACGCTATTGAATATATTATATTCGGCGTTGGCGGCACCAGAAAAGCCACCGATATTACTGCCCGCGAACAACTCTTCCTGGCCTCTACAACACAAAGCCTGGTAAATACCACTACCCAGTTACGCGACAGCTGGGCCGCTGCAAGCGGCAACTACTCGGCAACTGTAACCACCGCAGGAAAAGGAAGTGCAGTATTCAAAACCCGCAAAGATCTATTTAAGGCGATGGTTGGTGCAATGTCGGATATCTGCAACGAAGTTGGCACCGGTAAAATGGAAGATCCATATGCCGCCCGCGACAGCACGCTGGATGAATCATCGTTTTCGCATAACTCCACTACCGATTTTACAAACAACATCAAGGGTATCCTGAATGTGTATACCTGTACTTATAACGGCGCAAGCGGCACCGCGAGCCTAAGCACATTAGTGGCAGCAAAAAATGCTTCGCTGGATGCCAAAATCAAAACACAATACAACGCTGTATTGGCTTCATTTGGCACCATAACCCAAACTTTTGAAAAAGCCATATACAACCAGCGCGGCCAGGTCAAGGCTACACAGGATGCGATAGCCACGTTACAAACCACGCTGAGCGTTGACTTAAACGCTTTCATTGAAGCAAATATYACAGACTAATTATACAAGTGAAAAAGTTAAAGGTAGTTGGCGTATTAACACTATTAGTACTTATTTTATCACAATGCCAAAAGGCGGCTCAGTTTCCTGATACAGGATATGACGAGCGCCTTTCGGGCGGGATAACTACAGTATTTGATATCACATCGCATGCGTTCAGTAACATGTTCGCCGGCATGTCAGATTATGATCAAAAAGTACATGGCTTTGGCGACGCAGCTTTCAGCAAAATATTTGTTACCGCGCCTGCACCCATTAACAGCGGGTTAGGCACTATTTTTAATAACACGTCATGTATATCATGCCATCATAATGATGGTATCGGCTTGCCTACCGCGGGCGAGTCGCGTTCGTCGCTGCTGGTGCGTATCAGCCTGCCTGGCGCCGATGCCCATGGCGGCCCCCTTCAGGTACCCGGCTATGGCCTGCAATTACAGGATAAGGCGGTATTTGGGCAGGTGCCCGAGGCTAAAATAAACATTACCTACACTTATACCACCTACAGTTTTGCCGATGGTGAAACTTATGAATTAAGGGCGCCCACTTATACGCTTACTAATTTATATACAGCTATATCCGGCAGTTACCTGCTTTCGCCCCGCCTGGCGCCCCCAATGTTTGGCCTGGGCTTGCTGGAAGCTGTGCCCGAAAGCGAAATTGTTGCCATGGCCGACCCTAACGACGCAGATGGCGATGGCATAAAAGGCAAACCCAATTACGTTTGGGATGTCGCCACGCAATCGCGCCGGCTGGGCAGGTTTGGATGGAAAGCCAATACCGCATCGATACTAACGCAGGTTGCAGCAGCATATAACCAGGATATTGGTATTACCAACAGGATATTCCCGGTTGAAAGCAGTTTTGGCCAACCCCAGGATGATGGACTGAAGGACGACCCTGAATTGCCTGACAGCACCCTGAACGCTGTCAGGTTTTATGCCGCTACCCTTGCTGTGCCGGCCCGCCGTAACGTTACCGATGCCGACAGCAAAAAAGGAGAAACATTATTTAAGGCGGCCAAATGTGCTGTTTGCCACAGGCAAACGCTTACTACAGGGGTAAATGTAGCTTTCGCACCGGTATCAAACCAGGTGATACACCCATATACCGATATACTTATACATGATATGGGTCCCGGCCTTGCCGATAACCGCCCCGACTTTTTGGCCGGCGGACAGGAATGGCGCACCGCCTCGCTTTGGGGCCTTGGTTTATTCGAAAAAGTGAACAGCCCGGGCTACTATTTACATGATGGCCGTGCACGATCCGTAACGGAAGCCATTATGTGGCACGGTGGCGAAGCGGAGGCTTCTAAAGTATATTTCTCCAAACTATCGAAGTCAGACAGGGCGTTGGTATTGAAGTTTTTGGGAAGTTTGTAAGAGAAACCTGAAATAAAATTTTCTTCTTGGGTATATAAGGGTTGGATAATCACCAGTTCAGGAAAAAAACTTTTTCAGCTACAAATGGTTAACCGTTACAAGACAATACACTTTTAAGTTGCCTCGTAGAGGCTACCTGTTTGTAGAAAACGAATAGTTCAACCCTTTTTGCTCCTTAGGAGCTACCTTTCTTCAGGATCAACTTTCAAAAGCGATTTCCCTGATCGCCAGTTGCGCAACCAAACTGATTGGGTGCTTTTTTTATGCTTAACTCTACCCTGTTTTCTTTTCCAATAAGGCATAAACCTCATCATAATCCTTATCGCCAAGTTCCTGACGGCTAAGGTGAAATACCACAGAACTCGTATCCTTCTGTTTAATATATATGTTATCGTTATAAGCTTCAAAAGGTTTAAAAAGCTGCCAACTTAGTTTCATGGATTTTTCTTTGTCTTCGTAAAAAATGCCATCGTCGTTAAAAATATAGGTGCAATCCATCCCTTCTTTTTCAAAGCGGTCGCCAATAGTTTTAATTCTCTTATGGAGTTTTATCCATCTTTCTATCAAACCTATCCACACTAAAGTTATATAAAAAATAAATCCCGAGGCGATTGTTTTGCTAACAGAAAACTGGTTTTTATTGTCGGGCGCGAATTCTATCAGCGTCAATACGGCCGCAACTACCGACATATAGATATATTGCTTAAAGGACTTCCGCATTGCAAATTTCCAAAGGCTCTTTTGCCCGCTTGCAAAAAGTGCACGATTAAATTGAATATGAATGACTTTTTGCTCCATAGGTAATAAATTGTGATAATAGGCTGAAGATACAGTTTATAGTAGTTCAGGTTGCTCAATACAGGAGGTAAATTTATAATTGTTATTCGAAAAGAGCGCACGCCATTTTACATAATCGCCTTTTTTTAGCATAGGGTTATCAGATACCTGCGTAAAAAATATTTCAGGCTGGCCAAAAAAACCGCCCTCATTTTTGTGAGGGCACTGAAAAAGTGGCTATTTATCAAAAGAGTCTGTTTTCAATATTGAAAACAGACTCTTTTTCTTTGATGTACTCGGATAGGTGGTGGAGAGTACTTTCGTACAGACGATTCTCAGGGCCTCTATTTTGACTGCACAACACGCCCTTAAATTATAAAGGACTTTTTCAGTGCCCTCATTTTTGTGAGGGCGGCCTTTTTTTTGAGTTCAATTAGCTGTTATAAACTTCGGCAAATTCCCTGGCAAAATCTTCGAGTTTTACCTTGCCCGATTGGGTGGGTTTATGGAGATCATAATCTTCCCAGATTATTCCGCTACGTACAGCTGTACCCATTTCTACAAAGTTTTTGGCCATTTCAGGCGGCAAACCATGTTGCAACATGCCCTCAAGCGCCTGCTCGTCGCTGAAACCTGTCCACTGCAATTCGGGTTTACCAATGGCTGTGCCTAAGGCTGTTGCTACCTGGGCGGTTGTACTTTCGTCGCTCACAATGTAGCGTACACTTTTGCCGGTAAAATCTGCTTGTAGTTCTTCGGCAACAGCATCTGCAATATCCCGCGGATGCACCAATATCAGCCTGGCATCAGCCGGATAGTTTGATCCTAAAATTCCCTGGTACTTAATAGCCGGAATATCATTAAGCAAATTCACATAAAAGAAAGGCGCCCGAATGAATTTGACAGGTACTCCCTGTAACCCACTCAGTATGCCTTCAACGTCATGAATGCCTTTTATCGGCCCGGTTCCTTCACTTAAATGCGCGCCAATACTGCTTAATGCTACCACTTTTTTAACTCCCGATTTTTGGATGGCTTCGGCATAGCTTTTACCGGTGTCGCCCATATATTCCCTTAGGTTAGTGGCACCGAAGTTTGGCGGCACCATGGCGTAAACTGCATCCGCCCCGGTGAAAGTATCCGCAAGGAATGTGGTATCGGCTAATGAGCCAATAGCCGCCGCAGCGCCTAAAGCCTCAATTGCTGTAATTTTATTTTTATCGCTGCTGATGACGGTTACCTGGTGGCCTGCCTCAATTAATTGTTTTACCAATGGTTTGCTGATATTGCCTAATGAACCTGTTACGATGATTTTCATGATTATAATTTTGTTTTTGTTGAGGACAAAGTTATATTTGTACTTACTTTTATACAAGTACTTACCCTAAAGTATGTATTCACATGACCCAGATCAAAGAAACATCAACCATACAGGAAAATAAGCAAGCCGCATTTAAAGAGTGCCCGGTAACGTATGTAATGGAGCGTATAGGCGGCTATTGGAAACCAATTATAGTGTTTCATCTACTAAACGGCAGCAAGCGCTACAGCGAGTTAAAAAAGGCAATACCTACCATAACAGAAAAAATGCTCATCCAGCACCTGAAGCAGCTGGAAGCCGATAAACTGGTTATCAGGGAAGCAAAGCCAGTGGTGCCGCCATACGTAACCTATAGCCTGAGCACAACAGGCGAAGGTTTAAGGCCGGTAATGTACGCCATGGCAAGCTGGGCAATTGAAGACAGCGAGGCTAATGGTACCGCCATTTATAAAAACATGGGCAGTTTCCCGGAGATGCCGGAAACTGCAAAACCGGTGATATAAATCAGTGTTTGGGCGATACCTGAATATATCCCCCTAAATTCTAAATTTGCCCAACATAAATCCGAACTCGAACATCCCAAATCCGAAATCCTATATGGCTACCATTCTCATTAAATCAGCAACCATCGTTAACGAAAACAAACAATTGATAGCCGACGTATTGATTAAAGATGGTTTGATTGACCGTGTAGACCCGCAAATTGATGCCCAGGCCGATAAAGTTATAAACGCCGAAGGCCTTTACCTTTTCCCCGGCTGCATTGACGACCAGGTGCATTTTCGTGAGCCAGGGCTTACCTACAAGGCAGATATTCATTCTGAATCGCGTGCGGCTGTAGCAGGGGGTATCACATCATTTATGGAGATGCCCAATACGGTACCTAACACGTTAACCCAGGAGCTGCTGCAGGATAAATACGACATTGCATCGCGTAATTCACTGGCTAATTACTCATTTTTCATGGGCGCATCTAACGACAACCTGGACCAGGTACTGCGCACTGATACGGCCAATGTTTGTGGTATTAAGGTTTTCATGGGCTCATCAACAGGCAACATGTTGGTTGATAATCCGCAAACTTTGGATAACCTTTTTGCTAATTCGCCTATGCTGATAGCAGTACATTGCGAGGATGAGGCCACCATTAAAAGCAACCTTAACCATTACAAACAATTACTGGGCGAAAATATCCCGATAACTCTTCATCCGAAGATCCGCAGCGCCGAGGCTTGTTACCTGTCATCATCCCTGGCGGTGGAGCTGGCCAAAAAGCATAATACACGCCTGCATATCCTGCATATTTCAACCGCGCTTGAAACGCACCTTTTTGACAATACCACCCCGCTTAAAGACAAACGCATTACTGCCGAGGCCTGCGTACACCACCTATGGTTCACAGACGCCGACTACGAGACTAAAGGCAACCTGATTAAGTGGAACCCGGCTGTAAAAAAAGAAAGCGACAGAGACGCTGTTTTGCAGGCTGTTTTAGATGGCCGTATTGATGTGATAGCCACCGACCACGCCCCGCATACCATCGAAGAAAAAGCACAGCCTTATTTACAGGCACCTTCGGGCGGCCCGTTGGTGCAACACGCGCTGCCGGCCATGCTTGAACTTTACCACCACGGTAAAATTACACTTGAACAAGCAGCCGAAAAAATGGCGCATAATGTGGCTACCTGTTTCCAGATTGACAGGCGCGGCTTTATCCGAGAAGGCTACTGGGCCGACCTGGCTTTAGTTGACCTGAATAACCCCTGGAACGTAAACAAGGCCAACATTTTATATAAATGTGGCTGGAGCCCTTTTGAAGGCACTACCTTCCGCTCACGGATAGCTTACACCCTGGTATCGGGCAATATTGTGTACGCCAACGGAAGCCTGGTGGAAGGTGAGACCGGTAAACGCCTGAATTTTAACAGGTAGTCTGAATCAGAATTTGCAGAATTTAAGGATTTACAGAATTTTCTGGATTATAAAAGCGATAGAAAAGCATCGGAAAACTATACCGTTTGAAGCGCTGAAGCAATCTAAAAATGACAAAAGTCAATATTCATTCAAAATACATTATGTAAATTCTTAAATCCTGCAAACGGCGTAGCCTTCTTGAACACCTCTTAAAAACAAATAATAGGTGAAAAATTCTGATTCAGACAACCCCAACATAAATATCCACCTCTGCATCTTCCGGGTTTTGGGCTTTGGTTCCCCAAACATCAAAATCGGCAATGTATTTCCTATCTAAATCACTACTCCATATATTTTGCCAGGCTTCGGCCACGCAATCGGGCAGGCGGCCTTTGGCAACGTATTTTACGTAGTCAGCCGCAGGTACTATAAGGCTTATCAGCCCTTCGGGGATGTTATCCAGCGAACTTACTTTACAACCCAACACGGCGGTGTAAAAGCCGGTATAATCTCTTTCATAATCCGTGTATACGCAGTATATCTCGTCTGTTATCCTGTCTTCAATCTGCAGCAGCACATTGTTGTCCATAAACCGGCCCCATAGCTCGCCAATGTCCTTTGCCGACTGTCCATTTTGATTTGTTGTACGTACCGAAATACCTTCCAAAAAGAAGCCTTTAAGATGCACGTTTGCTGTTATTGATGTCATTACTATTTGTTATACTGGTTTATAATTAACTTTTAGTCAATTTATTATAGAGTTTATTTAATGTGCAGATATGCAGATTTCAGATGTGCAGATTATTTAGCTGCACTGCTCGTTGTAAAACTTTGGCTCCATCTGCATATCTGACATTTGCACATCTGAAATCTGCACATTTAAAATCATTCAATCATCTTTTTCAGTCCTTCAAACATCCCCTGCCAGTTTTGTTCAGAGTGCTCTTTGGCTTCCTGGTTTTTTATATTATCCTGGATAATGGTTAAAGTGGTTTCGCCGTTTTCTTCGTCCAGGCTGTAAGTGATATTGGCATAGTTTTCGGGCTTATCTTCGGTACCGGCCATGCTGCTCCAATAGCTGTATGTAACAAATTTGCCTGGCTCAATTTCCAGGATAGTTCCCTTGTCTTCATATTTATGCCCATCCCATTCGCCGCTGAATTTAATGGGCTCCCCTACCTTCCAGGTCGATTCTAAATTGGTACCAAAAAAGTATTCTTTTACCATTGCCGGGTCGGTAAGGCCTTGCCAAACTTTAGCGGCAGGGGCTTTAAATTTAATTTCGGTTTTTAACGTCAGCTTTTCCATAATGAAGTGTTTTATTTATTGTTTATTGGTGTTGGTTCGTTTGTTAACATGTGGTTTTTTATCAGCTCAAAATCGTGCCCGGGCAATTCAAAAAAACCAAACCTGAAGGGGTAGCCCCATGATTGTTTATTGGGCATAAAACTCAATTTATCTACCAGGGGTACTATGGGTGTTTCCTTACATTTATAGTAAGTAACATCGCGCCGAAAAGGTTTGAAATCTTCGCTCATTTTATATTGATATATCTCATCGGCGGCAACCTGGCCTATGGCTGTAAAGGCCTGGAGTTTTTCGTCGCCTTCCATACTCTTCTTAGGCGAATAGATGATTACCCAATCGCCGGTTGCCATGCGGGTTAGCGGCCCCTGTTTGCCATGATTGGCTTGCATAAACCCGCCGGCCACGCCGCGGGTAATATGATCTTTTGATACAACGGTTATCCAGTATTTCATAACATTATGCTATTGATAGGGTTAACAAAAATATGACCAATAAATGCAGCCCAACATAAACGGGCGTCATTACCTCTTTTTTTGGCTCGCGAAATTTGATGTGTGTATAAACGGCACCGGCCAAAATTACCGGGAACAACGCCATACCATAAATACGGGTTGGCCCGTAAAGCATCAGGCTGCCGCCCAGCACTTCAACAAAGCCAAGCAGATGCATCAACCACAGCGGGTAGCCCCAGCTTTTAAATTGTTGCACTTTTTCTTTTTGACCCAATAATTTCTGGAAGCCAAAAATGTAGCCGGGTATCACGTATGCTAAAAGCAGTACCCAAATAAGGATTGTTTTAATTTCCATGTGTTGTAGATTTTGATTACAGCACAAATAAAACACGGACCGGTGACAGCAGTATGTCAGTAGGAATTTAACTCCTGCAAATTTTTCTGGCTAATTGCGGTAATAATTTCGGCAACCCTATCTTTCAGGGTATCGGGTTTAATGATCTCGGCATGGTCGCCAAACATCATATACCAGCGGGCAAAGCCTTCAATAAACGCGGTCAAAAAAGTCATCTCTATTTTATTGCCCACATTTTTTTCAGAGATAAAGCCACTGTAATATTTCTGGTGCTCCAGGTAATTGTAAATCTCTTTATCAACCCTGATCACCACCATCTGCAAATCTTTTTCTTTAATAGTTTGGGCTATGTAGGCTTTTAATGTTGGGTGTTTACTGCTGTTATAGCTATTATCAGTAACCACCAGTTTGCGAATACGGTCGATCCTGAAATCGCGGTAATCATTGCGCAGGCGGCAATAGGCTATCAGGTGCCAGAATGCATCCAGGTAAACCACGCCAACAGGCTCTATATCTCGCCGCGTATTTTCCTGGTTGTGGGCGGCAAAGTAATCAATACATAGCACTTTTTTATGAATAATGCTGTCCAGTATAGTTTGAATGTGATCATTAGTACCGGCGGCCCGCCGCTGGCTATGGCTTTTCATTACCTCAATGCTGCCATCCAGGTTTTCAAGCGCATCTTTTTCTGATGTTTTTAAAATAGCCCGCACCTTATACATGGCCGATTGATATTGCGCGTTGGTGCTGGCATCGGTAAGTTTTTCTACAAACTTTTCGGCCGTTAAGAAGGCGGTGGCCTCTTCGCGGGTAAACATTACAGGCGGCAGGCGGTAGCCATCCATAATAGAGTAACCCACACCGGCTTCGCCTATCAGGGGGATACCCGCCTCTTCCAGGGTTTTAATATCGCGGTAAACCGTGCGCAGGCTAATATTGAAGCGTTCGGCAATATCACCGGCCTTAACAACCCGGCGCGATTGTAGCTGAATCAAAATGGCAGATATGCGGTCGATGCGGTTCATACACCAAATTAAACAAAAAAGGGGTTACATTTGTACTATTATTTCAATTATCACCTTTATGGCTCTTGAACAGGACGACAAAATTATAACATTTGAAAACTATTACGATGTTATGCTGGCGCACATTGTGCGTACCAAGCTGGAAGATAATGGTATTCCCTGTTTTATCGCCGACGAAAATACACTTACCGCGAACCCATTGTACAACCAGGCTGTAGGCGGCATTAAACTTAAAATATTTGAACGCGACCTGGAGCGATGCCGCGCCATATTAGCCGCCGAAGGCGATATGCACGAGCTTGACCATATAGAACTGGATGAAGAAACCAATGATGTCGTGATATGTCCGTTTTGTGCGTCAACTAATGTTGGCCCAACAGATCGTAGCAAGTTTGAATCAGTTATAACTTCAATTCTGCCATTTATAAATAGCAAGGCATGGCATTGTTTTAACTGCCACCAGGATTTTGAGTAAAGAGCCTCACCCTGCCCTCTCCAAAGGAGAGGGTTCTTGATTTACAGATTCGAGATGTATAAAACATCTTGGTTTTAAACACACTAAACTATTCTTTTAAAGTCCTCTCCTTTGGAGAGGATTTAGGTGAGGCTTTCCTTTGGCGAGGATTTAGGCGAGGCTCTTTACTTTTTGCATGTTTTAGCTATATTAGCGATATGTACAATCGCCGTAAGTTCATCAAAATATCAGCTGCAGGTGCCTCTTTAGCAGCGCTTTCAAAGTCAGCTATAGCAAAAACCGTTTCATTAAAAGCCGAAGCTAATTTCCCTATTGTGATATCCACCTGGGATTTTGGAATTTTAGCCAACAAGGAGGCCTGGAAAACCCTCGAAAAAGGCGGCCGTGCGCTGGATGCAATTGAAGCGGGTGCACGCGTACCCGAAGAACTGGACATAACCAACGGCACCGTTGGACGTACCGGAACGCCCGATCGTGATGGCCACGTTACACTGGATTCATGTATTATGGATGAGCTGGGCAACTGTGGGTCTGTTGCGGCGATGGAAAATATAGCGCACCCTATATCTGTTGCGCGTATGGTGATGGAAAGAACACCCCACGTAATGCTGGTTGGCGAAGGTGCTACCCAATTTGCCGTTGAGCAGGGTATGAAGAAGGAAAAGCTATTAACCCCAAAGGCCGAAGCGGCCTGGAAAGAATGGCTTAAAACCGCCAAATACAGCCCGGTGATGAATATAGAGAACGGCAGCAACCGCCCGGGCGGTAAATATAACCACGATACCATTGGTATGCTGGCTATTGATGCCAAAGGCAATATATCCGGCGGTTGTACCACCAGCGGTATGGCTTTTAAAATGCATGGCCGTGTAGGCGATAGCCCCATCATTGGCGCGGGATTGTATGTGGATAATGAAGTTGGCGGCGCCACATCAACCGGTGTAGGCGAAGAAGTGATACGTAACGTAGGCAGCTTTTTGGTGGTTGAACTGATGCGCCAGGGCCTATCGCCCGAGGATGCCTGTAAAGAAGCCGTGCACCGCATCATCAAAAAGAAACCCGAAACAGCCAAACAAATACAGGTTGGCTTTTTAGCTATCAATAAAAAGGGCGAATATGGTGCCTATGCCATCCAAAGCGGTTTCTCGTTTGCTGTGTGTGATGCCAAACAACAGGATTTATTAATACCAGGTAAAAGCTATTATAAATAGCGGTTCGGGTATCGGGGTGCGAGGATCGGGAGCTTAAACCGCAATGGTTGATGACTATACATCCCGAACCCGGCAACCCGAACCCCGAACCAGAAAACTCGAACCAGAAAATACGAATCTCAAAATGACCAATAAAGTTTCTCTCGAAGTTTGCGCTAATTCGGTTACATCGGCTGTGGCTGCACAGGAAGGCGGCGCTACCCGTGTTGAGCTTTGCGAAAACCTGAAAGAAGGCGGTACTACCCCATCGCACGGGCAAATACTAATGGCCCGTAAGCTACTGCATATTAAACTTTTTGTATTGATAAGGCCCCGCGCCGGTGATTTTTTGTATACCAACCTGGAATATGATATCATGATGGCCGATATTCGTTATTGTATTGATGTTGGCTGCGATGGAGTGGTTATCGGTATCCTGCATGCCGATGGTACCATAGATAAAGAACGTTGTATTGAAATGGTGCGCCTTGCCAAACAATGGGGACTGGGAGTTACCTTTCACCGGGCTTTTGACATGTGTAAAGACCACTATAAGGCGCTGGAAGATATTATTGAAATAGGCTGCGACAGGATCCTTACCTCGGGCGGTAAAAGCACAGCGATGGAAGGTGTTACCGTTTTAAATCACCTGGTAGAAAAGGCTGCCGGCCGCATCAGCATTATGCCTGGCGCCGGTGTAAACGAAGCCAACGTTGCCGACCTGGTGCGTTTTACCAAAGTAACCGAGGTGCACTCATCAGCACGAATACCCGTTCATAGCAAAATGGAATATCATAACGATCATATTTTGATGAGCGACGCCCCCGGTGATGAATATACTACCGATGTTACCGGTGTTGAAAGGGTGAAAAAGTTGATTGAACTGGCGAATGGGAATTAGAATCAAGAGGCAAGAATCAAGAGTTAAGACAATACCATTTTAACGTTGCGAAAAAAAGAAGGGCTACGTGCGATTCCCTCCCTTGGGAGGTAGGGAGGGGTTTCGCAAGGTGTCCTTCCAAACTAACGTAATACCCATGTCAAGAATCATCCCCTATAATCCAAAACTAAAAGCCTTGGCCGAAAACTTAGAAAGGATATGACTTTTGGCGAAGTGCTGCTATGGAATGAATTAAAAGACAATAAGGTCTTGGGCTTTGATTACAGGCAACGTTGTATTGATAATTTCATAGTCGACTTTTATTGTAAAGATTTGATGCTTGCTATAGAAATTGACGGCATGTCGCATAATTATGAGGAAGCATTTGAAAAGGACGAATTGCGACAGCAAAAGCTGGAAAGTTTTGGGATAGCTGTTATCCGATTTTCTGAATCTGAAATGAAAAATGATATGCTTAATGTGATCAGAACTATTGAAAGCACGATTATTGACATCATTAGGATCAATCCTAAAATCAAATTACCACTCGAATTCGATTTAGCTTTGTTAAAATAAATATCGGCTACTTTAACGGCGTAGAACCCCTCCCTACCCTCCCGAGGGAGGGAATCGCACGTGGCCCTGCTTTTGTCTTAACTTATATCACTATTCTCAATCTTCCCCCCTCTAAAAAAACGTAACCGGCAATACCAGCTCTATCCTATTTCTCCCGGTTCCACCAAAAAAGTCTTCATCCAGCAAACGGCTGTACCTGATACCGAACGAGATGCTGTTTTGGTTAAAAAATTTGGTATCAAAAAAAAGCGTTCCGCCTGCCGAACGGAAATTTTGTTTAAAACTGCTGCCATCGGTGTAAAAATTATTGGCGGTGGCATGGGTGTAATCAAAAAACAAGGCCGCGCGCAGGCGCAGCAGGTAAACCAAATTGCCAAAACCTCCATCGGGATAGGCTACCGGGAAATGGTAGGTTAAGCCCAGTTTGTTCATATCCTCCAGGTTTTGGGCAGTGTAGCCTTTGCTGAAAGGAAAATCGTTAGAAAAGCTAATAACATCATCCTTACCCTTTTGCTGGTGCGCCAGGCTAACCACAAAGCTATGATTGGTAACCAGGCCCGGGAAGTAAAACGAGCCTGTAGCCAACAATTGTGTGGCACTTGCGCCGGCAATTGTAGCTTTATAATTTACGCTGATGCTTTGCGCAAAAGCCGGGTAAATATTTTTGCGAGCCCTTTGGGTTTGATTGTTAAACGATATGTAGTTATTGAAGTAGGTATAGCTCCTATCGGCATACTGCGTGGCGTAGGGCTGCTGGAAACTGGTTCGGTTAAAATACAGGTCGCTGCCAATGGTGAGGCCGGTAAAGTTTTTGCCTTGCGAAAAATTGAGTGGCACCTGTAAGCCGCCATGTAGCTGGGTTTCGTTCCAATACACGTAGTGGCCTTTGGCAAAGCCCCGCCTATCTAAAGTATAATCGGCACCGGCAGATAGGTACGGGAACAGCGCGCCATATATGGCATCAAAACTGAACTCTTTGTAACCTTCGTTGGTATTGTAATTGAAAGACACCTGCGATTGAAATGTATTCAAAACGTTTTCGCCCACGATAGCCACCGAATAATTAGGGTCGCTGATGTTGGGGATCAGGCTATGAAAATTGAACAGGCCATGCAGTTTTGAATATTTGGAAACCGGCAATTGTTTATCATCAACCCGTGCCAGCATATTGGCCGAGCTGTCTTTTTCAAGCGCATGTATCCCCATTAGGGGCAAATTGCTATTGGCATATAAATCGCCCGCATCAATCCATTTCAGTTCTTTGCGGTTAGCCTCGGTTATCTGGTAGCCGGTTGCGGTAAAACCAACCCAGGCCATTTTATGATCGGCGACGGCCGGCTGATAACTGCCTATCGTAGCATCATTAGCCATTGGCAATAACTCGTAAAGTTTATTAGCGCCAATCATTAAGGCAAACAGCCTGTCCTGCCGCTCTACCACTGTCGAAAAGTATGCCGTATCGCCTTTTAGCGCTGTAAAACCTATCGGCTTAAAAGTAAAAGGCAGTAAATATTTGGCATCACCTGTGGCTATATCGATCAGAGCCAAGGTCATTTTGCCTTCGGGATTGCGCACTGCCGAAAGCAGTTGGTCGCTTTTATAAAACTTAGGATACGTGTAAAACAGCTTTTCCGGGTTGGGCACAACCTTCAGCAAATTGCCTTCGGCATTCAAAATATGCAGTTCACTTTTTCCCGACGGACCAACCCGCACCGCTACAATATTGTTGCCCCCGGCATTAAAAGCAGGCGCAAAATATTTAGCCTTTGCGGTAATGCGCTGCTCCCGGCCGGTATTTACATCCAACAGCATCAGTTCGCTGTAATCACGGTATCCCCAGCGGACATCGGGGCGATAGGTAGCATAAACTACCTTACCGTTGCGGTAATCAAAATAATTATCGAGCGAGTAAGAACGTGTACTTATTTTACGCTCGCTATCCCCTGTTTTAACTACAAAGGCCGGCACATGATCGTAACTGCTCTTCATGTATATGAGCGTGCTGTCGTTTACAAAAGCCGGGTACTCCCTATCGGCATCAAAGTGCCTGGGTGATACCGCCTTCGCAGGCTGATTTTGCATATCTGCCGCAAACTGTCCTTTAAAATAATCCAGTCCCTGGTTTGCAAATGCTTTAAAGCTGGTACCCGTATATTTTTTTACAGCATTTTGAAATGGATATAAACCCGTATAAAAACCCGCCGCATCATGTGTGATATTTTTCCAGATGTCGGCACCATATTTATCCCGGCCGTACGAAACCAGCATATAGCCCAGCGGGTAATGATCGGGCGTATAATCGCGGTACGATCCGTTGCGCAGCTTCATGTAGCTGTAATTTTTACCCGCTGCCCACAAGGCACGGTAACCATTAAAAAAGTATGGCAGGCGCCCCCTGCCCTGCCGGCTTACGTGGGTTTCGTTAAATACGGCGTCGCCCTCAAAAAACCAGTTGGGTACCGATAGATCGTTACCCAGGGCCTGCCCGCCTTCGCCAAAAAGTATGTGCAGAAAACGGGATAAACCTACGTTGAAATTGTTGTATTGCTGCACATGCCTAAACTCGTGTATGGCCAGTTGCTGTTGCCAGGGCAGGCTGCCTATATCAAAGCTATTTTGCTCGGGTGTTAAAAAAAACTCGCTCCTGAAGGGCGCCAAACCTACATACGCGTTTGATATCGTAGTTTGGTTTTGTAACACAATGCTAATTTGCCGTTGCCTATTACCTATCGTAGGTTTTATCAGCCCGTTCATTTGCTGCACAATATTGGCCACATTAAACGCCGCGGTATCCATGCCGTACGGAAAAATAACTTTAGCTGCCGGCGTATTTACCTGCTTCCATTTTATAGATGGCGGATTACCCCCAAACTCCTGGGCTGTGGCGGTAGTTGCTATTGTAAACAGCAATGGCACCAGCAATTTGGGCAATATTTTATAAGCAGATGGGCGTTTGTTCATTAAGGGTTGAAAGTAGGTAGATTTTGTAATTTAAGCAATAATTTATTGGGGTTGGGTACGTGCCGAAGAAAGAGGCAATCGCGGGCTTTGCACTTCGAATATTTCAGGTACTATTTAAATTAGTGTTAATCGATCAGCATTGGCCCGCTCAGTTGCCGCGGGAGGGCTGTTACTTTGTCTTGAAACAAAGTAACCAAGACCGAGCATAGCGAGATAATGAGCGCCAGAAAAAAACAAACAACAGCGAATAATTCAAGTCGGCAGTATTGCTTCTTTGCCGCATCCCGATTTTAATCGGGACAAATCGGCCAGAACCGGGGCTGCAATTATTTGCCCCGCTTCACCCGCTCTATCCCCACCCTTTTGCAGAACTTGCTACGCCCTGCCACTGCACTGCCCACCATCGTTCTGCCCGCTTTCACCCGAAGCTCCGCTGCCGACGGGAAGGGAACACGAAAGGTTTCGTTTAGCCAAAAACTATCTTTTTTCTTTTGTCCAAAACTCCGTTCTCCAAAATCCTTGCTCTTTTGTCCAAAAGTCCTTGTTCCCTCTAAAAATCTTTTTTCAAATAATTTAAAATGTTTTCAATCATCAATCGTCTGTACCTTTAAAGGAATAATAAATTGATAACAGCCGTAATGCCCGAAGACAAAAACAGTCATATTATACATACCATTAAAGCGTATGGTAAAAGCCTGTTGAGTTTTATAAGGCGGCGGGTAAACAACGATGCCGATGCCGAAGACATTCTGCAGGATGTGTGGTACCAGTTTAGTTCGGTTATCAACTCGGAGCCTATTGAGCAAACAAGCGCGTGGCTGTACCGTGTGGCCCGCAACAAAATAACGGATAAGCATAAAAAAAAGACAGAAACCCTGCTGGATGATATGCTGGCTACCGACGACGATGAAGAGGATACCGATAATTTTAAATCGATCCTGTTTGCCGAAACCAGTACACCCGAAACTGAATACCTGCGCAACCTGTTTTGGGACGAATTATTTTTGGCGCTGGATGAACTGCCCGAAGAACAGAAACAGGTTTTTATTTGGCATGAGCTTGATGATGTACCGTTTGAGGAGATAGCTACCCGCACCGGCCAAAACATCAACACCCTGGTATCGCGCAAGCGTTACGCTGTGCTGCACCTGCGCAAAAGGCTTAAACAGTTATACCTTGAAATAACAGAATATTAAAAAGAATTTAAAACATTAAAAGATAATGAAAAGATCATTTTATAAAGCGCGGTTTATACTGTTCCCTATAGGAGCGGCCGCCATCCTGGCGCTCATCAGTTTTGTGGTGATGCAGTTATGGAACAATCTACTACCGGTTATATTACATGTAGGTGTAATAACCTTTTGGCAGGCCATGGGCATATTTATACTATGCAAAATACTGTTTGGTTTTGGTAAAGGCAGTAAGCCGGGATGGGCCCGCGGAGGCTCGCCCTGGATGCGCAAACGCATGGAAGAACGTTTTAAAAACATGAGCCCCGAAGAAAAGGAAAAATTCAAAGCCAAAATAAAAGACCGCATGTGCAACTGGGACCATCACGGCCACGGAGGATTTGGACGCCGACCATGGGATGATTTTGCATCGACAGAAGAAAAAGGAGAATAGTGAGTGGTTGAATGGTGAGTGGTAAGTAGTTTCAAAAATGAAACTACTTACCACAACCATCCTCCAAAAAATCTTTATACTTGATACTAACTACTTGATACTAAAATATGAACATCCTGGTATTTTCAACAAGCGTTAAAGAAAAAAGGCAGGTAAACAAAGTAACCACTTTGCTTACCAAAATTCCGGCTATCGCCCAATGGAATTTCGACCTGGAAGACTGCGATAATATATTACGCATCGAGGCCGAAAACCTTTCGCCCCGCTACATCGAAAGGATATTGATTGGCGCAGGGATACATTGCCAGGAACTGGAATACTGATAACGTTGTACGTGTGACGTTTTACGTTGTACGTATGATCTTTAACTGGTAATTCAAACTTTTTTTCCCCCGAGAGCTACCTTTCTTCGGGATCAAATTTTAAAAGCGATTTTCCTGACTGGCTGTTACGCCAGTCAAGTGATTCCAAATGTAAAGGACTATTTTGTTGGGTATCTTCTGAGTACTTCACCATCCTGCGGATTTATCACAACAGCAGTATCACACCAGTTAAAAAGTACAACTTCGTGTTCTTTGTTAATTATGATGTCTATATATGCACAATAACGACCTTTTTCATAAAGTTCCACATCTTCTATGTGCCACAAAAAGTCGCCTGTTGTATTAAATGCAAATACGTTATTATTGTAATACTTCGTGTCCGGGATATCCAATACCACTATCAAAAAATGATAAACTTCGAGTACCTTCAATATTGGGTATTCAAAATCAACGTTTGTTTTATTTGCAAAAGTTAAGTTGTTCCCGCTTACATTATAGTCCATTTAATAATTATGAAAGTAGATCCTAACCCAACCGCGTACCACGTAAAACTTACAAGCTACACTACTGATAACGTTGTAAGTGGGACGTTTTACGTTATACGTAGCTCTTATACAGCCGAACAAAAAACGTAAAACCTACACTACTGATAACGTTGTACGTTTTACGTGATACGTTATACGTAGTTGTTATAAACCCAAAAACGTAAAACGTATCACGTAAAACGTAAAACCTCCTCAGCTTACTTCTTCGGTGCCGGGCTGTTAATCTCGATCCAATAACCATCCGGATCCTGGAAATAAAGTTGCAGCACGCCGTCGGCCCTTAAGGTTGGCTCTTTACTATCACCTTTCCAGTTGCTGTATTTAATATTATAACTGTCTAAAACTTTGGCAAACTCATGAACCGACCCTACCGAAAAACACAAATGCTCGGCTATTGGGTGTACGCCGGCGCAGTCGCCCTGGATGGCATGTAATTTTACCCCGTTGCCCAGGCTGTACCATTGGTGCACAGTATCTTTAAAAGGGTTACCTACCTTGCGCAGGTGCATTACATCGGTATAAAAAGCTACGCTTTTTTTAAGGTCTTTTACGCAGATGGCAATATGATCAACCACCGGTACGGCATCGGTACCCGATTGGGCAAAGCAAAAGCCCGGTAACACAAGGGCGGCAATTAAACATATTAATTTAAGCTTACCCGGTTTACGGGTATTAAGATTGACTAAAGGGCTCATTTTAAGTTTTTTGGTTTAAAAACCTAAAGATATGTGTTTATATAACACTAAGACCAAATCACAGAAATATTACTTAAACAAATATTGGTGATTAAACTCGGTTTCGGGAACAACATTAACCGTATTATTCCTGTTCCAGTCGTCAATATCTATTAAACCCATACGGGTTTGATAATGGCCGTCATCGTTAGGGCATTTAACCACGTAAAGCCCTTCTGGCGCCAGTTCAATAACCGGGCGCGCACCGCATGTTTTACAAAACATGCAGTTTATCGTTTTTGGTATATTAACGTAACCCCTCATATTATCCATGTTTACGTTCAACAATCTGTTACGGTTGCTTTATTGTTAACATAACACAATAAAAAATATTTTGCAGCAATATTTCACTGCCCGCAGGTATTCAATCAGCCTCCGAACTTATTAAATATCAGGCCGCGTATTAATTTCTTTTATTTACATTTATTGCCATGCAACCCGATATTGAACAGTTAAAAACCACTTACAAAAACTTAAGCGATGATAAGCTTACCCGCCTTGCCATAACCGAAGCCGCAAGCTTAAGGCCCGAAGCGTTAGATATACTAAAAGCCGAAATAAAAAGCCGCGGGCTCGATGAGGGCATTATGAACGGCGTAAATGTGCAGCTTGCTACTCCGGGTAGTTTAGCCATTGATAGCTATATCTCGCTTATCCGCAGCCAGCCATGCCCGGTTTGCAGCAGTACGGCCCAACCGCTAAACGCTATTGTAATTGGCAGCGTTAAAAGCTTTATTATACTAACACAGTACAAAAAAAAGCTCATGATTGCCTGCCCGTCATGCCTGCAACAAGCCAACCAAAGGGCTACCTCGTTAACAGCTTTAATGGGCTGGTGGGGGTTACCCTGGGGAATTATACGCACATCGCAGGCGTTGTTCCGTAACATGAAAGCCAACAAGGCGATCAGGGCCGATGAGCCCTCGGATAACCTAGTCTCGTTCGTAAAAACAAATGTTGGTGTAATTGAAAGTGTGCGTAAAAACAACCATTCGTTACAAGTAATGTTAGACAGCGTTAACAAGCGATAAAACTGAACCCATGATTATGCAAAAACTAAGTAAACCGGCATTCATATAAGCTATATCGTTAGCGCTGATCGTTTGGTTTTCTGTCATTTTGCAATTTTACATCTCCACAGCCGCCTATGTACAACAGGGCCGAACATTTGGTGGCGCCGTAGTGCAAATTATTAGTTTTTTTACGATACTAAGTAACATACTGGTTGGGCTTTGCCTTATTGCTGTTCTTTTAAATAAGGTTTCGGCATTTAAAAAAATCTTTGGCAGCGGTAGTGTAATCACGGCTGTAGCGCTCTACATCACCATAGTGGGCCTAATTTTCAACACTGTATTACGTAGTATTGTACATTTAAAGGGCTTGTTTGCACTAACCAACGAACTTACCCATGTATTTAACCCTATAGCTTTCGTCGCCTTCTGGTTGTTTTTTGCACCTAAAACAAAACTATCGTGGCGGCAGGCTGCGGGTTGGTTGTGGTCCCCGTTATTATACCTTGTTTATGTACTTATTCGCGGGGCAATTTTCCATTTTTACCCCTACCCTTTTGTAGATGCCGATAACCTGGGCTATCCGCAAGTGGCTATCAATTCTTTTTTTGTGATGGTGGCTTTTTTACTATTCGGATGCGTATTTCTGATGCTAAACAACAGGCTGGCAGCAAAATCATTTCAATAATAACTTACGGTTTAACCGAGTAATGTACTATCAAAACCTATTGTGGCACATAGCGCCGCGATTACACATTATTATTAAAAACAAAAAACAGCGCCGGGTTTTTCAAATCCGGCGCTGTTTTTTGCGGGAAAGCTTTGTGCTTTAAGCATTCGGCTTTGGGCTTTCCCTTATGGCGTATTAACAGGATATCAAATTGTTATGGGTTTAATCGTTCCATAAATGGTTAAACGGGAACGATGTGGCCAGTTTACTTTTTATAAAATGATCTTCTTCTTTCTGTAAGCAATCGTTGGTATAAACGTCTTCGTCGGCGTTTACTTTTAAAATGCTGCCTGCAATGCGCTCAACAATGGTTGATAGCGTGGTTACTTCGGTGTCGGGGATTTGGATTGTTAATATTGCCATGGTAGTTGTTTGTTTTAATTGATATTTCAAAAATAATTCTTTGTTGCTAATGCTGTGTTTGTTTAAAGTCAAAAATTAATCATTTGATTAACTTTTATAAAACGCCTTAAAAACCCTATCTATTGTTGCTCCTCAAAAGCTTTAACATGGTTTAACAAATAGCATGTAGCCGGTCGCCCTTTAGTATGATGACGATTGAAAAGCGCTAATATTTTATCAAATAATTTTTTTATGTTTTTTGGACAGGTAGTATGGCTAACCACTTTAAATTGTTTTGGCCGCCTGGTTTAATTTCCCCTCAACAACAACGACGGAGTGGTGGCGAACCTGGCGCCTTTAAAACTTAAGATACCCAATTTTTTGGGCTGTCTTTTTTGAATTTTTACGCAAAAAAACTTCAGCCTATTTTTGTGTAAATATTTGTAGTTTTTGTATCAATAAACAGTGCATTTAGTGCTAAAAAGTGTGCATTTATTACCCTATTTTTAACTATTTGTGCATGAAAAAAGGGTAGTTTGAAATATAAAAGGAAGCGCGTAAATTTGTACTGATTACCCACAAATAAAAGCGGGGTCGATGTTGTTTACTGCAAGCATTGAATTTGTGAAATTGCATTAATTTATGTAAATTAGGGTTCATCAATTTTGATCACCTACACTTCGTCTCATAGGTTCCTTTTTCTTCTATTTATGCACGGCAACGGTCTTCTGAAAGTTTTCCTGGTTATATCTGCAATTAGTTTGTTGTTTGACTGGTACGTATTCTCCGGGTTAAAAACATTAATTGCCGGCTGGCACTCCCGGCTTTTGCAAAAAATAGTTTTATGGGGATACCTGCTGATTTCGGTAGGCGTTACAGTTTTACTCGTAATCGGCCTGCCTGCTTTTAAAACCGTTGGCGGTATGCGGCCTTTCCATGAATGGATATTGAGCCTGTTCCTTACTTTTTTAATTACTAAACTGTTTTTTATACTTGTTTTGTTTTTGGGCGATATAGGAAGGTTACTGACAGGCTTATTTAAACTAACCAAACAATCTAACGATAAACCAGTATTTCCGGCCCGCCGAAAATTCATTAGTGAAGTAGCCGTGCTGGTAGCTGCAATACCCTTTACCTCTTTTTTTTATGCTATGCTGAAGGGGAAATATGATTATCGCTTACATAAAGTCACCCTTTATTTTGATGATTTGCCTGCCGCCTTTGATGGCTTTACCATAACCCAACTATCCGATATCCATTCGGGTAGTTTTGATAATATAGCGGCCATGCAAAAGGGAATAGATATGGCCAAAGCGCAAAAAAGCGATCTGTTTGTTTTTACCGGCGACCTGGTAAATAATGCCGCCACAGAAATTGAGCCTTATTTAGATAGGTTTGGATCGATAAAAGCGCCTTACGGCCAGTTTTCTACTTTGGGTAATCATGACTATGGCGATTATATTGAATGGAAAAGCCCCGAAGCTAAAGCTGCCAACCTGGAAACCTTGAAACAGCACCATAAAACGCTAGGTTACCGTTTGCTGCTTAACGAGAATGTCACCATTAAAAAAGATGGCCAGCAGCTCTCGCTCATCGGAGTGCAAAACTGGGGCCGTGGTTTTATACAAATGGGCGATTTAAATAAAGCGCTTAGCGGTGTACCCAAAGATGCATTTAAGGTGTTGCTATCGCACGACCCTACCCACTGGGAAGATCATGTGCGGTATAACCCTGCCAATATCCATCTCACCCTATCCGGCCATACGCATGGTGCGCAATTTGGTGTGGAGATACCTGGCTTTAAATGGAGCCCGGTTAAATACACATACCTCGACTGGGCCGGCCTGGCCAACCAAAACCAACGTTATTTATACGTAAACCGGGGCTTTGGTTTTCTGGCCTTTAGCGGCAGGCTTGGTATCTGGCCCGAAGTTACTGTTATTGAGTTGAAGAAAAAGGTTACAGCTTAGCCATATCGATATGAACAAGTTACTGCAATTGATTTTGGTACTACTGATTTTTGATTCGTGCAGGCATCCCAAACCGCATTTGGTTAATAAATTATATGTCCCATCAGACGAAGCCGAGATTACCACGCTTGCCTTTAATTACATTATGCCTTCAGACAGTGTTTTAAAAGCACACTTAATTAAATACAAATTTCCCGCATCCGAAACGGATAACATCGAACAGCTAAAAAAACAGTTAGATACCGCCAGGCTGTATGTTTTTATTGCAGATACCTTGATAAGGATACCGGAAGATTATCTAAAAAAACAAGCAAAAAGCCGCCATCGGGATGATAAGAATATGGTTAAAAATATGCTGGTAGATAGTTGGGCCCCTGAAGTGATCATAGATGAAAAACCTGGCCTATTACAATTGAAAAATTTGGTTTTCACTCATAATTACGAATATACACTGTATAACCAGCGAAAAAAATTGCCAGCGGTTTTCTTCAACGCGGGAATGTTCAGGATGTCGGCAGTATTTTTCAATCAGGATAGAACTAAAGCCTTTGCCTACATTGAAAAACGCGGCGGGTTGGTTGTAGCCCAGGGCTATGATATTTTCCTGGAGAAGAAAAAAGGAAACTGGTTTGTTGTATTATGCGATATGGATTGGGCGTCCTGATTTCTGGCAAGGTTTTTATACCTGTTATGTCATATCTATAAAATATAAAACCATGGCAACATCTAACGTAAAACAGATAGGCAAAGGCAACACAGAAGTAAAACCCGTACATAGTACATGGGAAATAATGAAGCCTTTTGTACATTTTGGCTTAAAGGCTACCGGGCTTATCGCAAGCGCCCTCATTACTATAGTTAAAAATATACCAAAGCCCGACAACCACAAACAGCCTGATGATAAGCGCAATAAGGTTATTAAAATTTAACTACTATAACATTTATTTTCATATTACAAAGGCCTGATACAACTTTTCGACCCCGTATTTTAACGGGGTCAAATACAGTGTTTTCACGGATTGACAGCCATTGTTAAATTTCGGAGATTTAACATCGTTAACCCCTGAAATTAACTAACGATGCCCCTACAAATAATCGGTGTTCACAGAACCAACGATGTGCATGATAACCCCTATCTGGCTATCAACTCGTTAATGTGGATTGATGATCATACTCAAAACCGCGGCATCACTACCAGGGATGTACTCTTCGATTGGATAAATGATAACGGAATGGCTTATGTTCTTGATGAACAAGGCAATAAATTCAGGTTGCTTACAGCAATAACTAAAGGTGGTCTTAAATATCTGCGTACTGTTTTTGATGAAACAGAATCCGACAGATTGTTAAGTCTTTCCGCCTAAAATAACTAACAAAAAGCCTAAACCTTCATTTTTTTACCTTAACCTTGTAAGCGACCTCTGTCATACGTTTGATAGGGGTTTGCTTTTTTGCCCCAGCGAGAAGAGCCAAGAATCAAGAACCCAGAATTAAGAGCTTAGGTTTGCAATTACCTCTATAAAACGAGCATTACCATAATATTGGGCTGCGTTTTATAAAATATCCCCGTTTATTAACCCCTATCTATCACACCTCCAAAACCGCACTTTTGTCGAATTAAATTCATTTTTACAATTAATTATCGAATTTAATTCTGACAATTAGTAATATTACCGTATGATTAACGAAACAGACATCGTTTTGGACAAAACAGACCTGCAGATATTACGATTGATGCAGGATAACGCCCGCATATCAAACGCCGACCTGGCACGCGAGCTTGGAATGGCACCATCGGGTATATTGGAACGGGTGAAAAAGCTGGAACAAAAAAATGTTATCCAGCAATATGTAACCAAAATAAACCCCGTTGCCTTACAGCAAAAGTTACTGGCTTTTATTTTTATGAAAGCGGCCGACGGACCAGGCTCTGATAAAACCACGCAGGAGCTTGCCAAAATACCCGAAGTACAGGAGGTACACCATATAGCCGGCGATGATTGTTACCTTATTAAGGTACGCACTTATGATTCGGCATCGTTGATGCACCTTATGCGTACGCACTTTAGCAAAATCCCACATATTTTGAACACGCGTACCACCATAGTGCTCGAAACCGTGAAAGAGCAACAACAATTAGTTATACCCGAAAAATAAATATATCATGGCCTCTTCTTCACAAAAATCTGCTTCGCCCCTATTGGTTATTGTAGCTTTTGCTACAGTTTACCTGGTTTGGGGTTCTACCTATTTTTTTATAAAGATGGCGGTGGATGGCTTCCCCCCGTTTTTACTGGGCGTACTCCGCTTTTTTACGGCGGGCGCTTTGTTGCTTATTTGGAGTGCCATTAAAGGCGAGCGGATTTTTGTAAAGCGCAATATGATTCATGCGGCGGTGAGCGGATTTTTGTTGCTGGTAATTGGTAACGGCGTTGTAATATGGGTTGAGCAAACCCTGCCGAGTGCTATGGTTGCCATTATGGTATCATCGCCCCCCATTTGGTTTGTATTGCTGGATAAACCAAACTGGCGCACCAATTTTAAAAACAAAAGCACTATTATTGGCCTTATAATCGGCTTTGCAGGGGTAATATTATTGTTTAGCGAGCAGATAGAAAGTATGATGGGGCCAGCGTCTGGCCCATCAAAGCTGCCGGGAATGCTTTTATTAATTATAGGCACATTGGGCTGGGCGTCGGGCTCGCTTTATTCAAAACATTACAATACCCAAGGTTCCGCAGCGGTAAACACGGCATGGCAAATGATTATTGCAGGCATTGTATTTATACCATCAACTTTTCTTCACCACGAAGTTCAGTCGCTTAACTGGAGCGCTATCCCGGCACATAGCTGGTATGCATTGTTGTATCTAATAATTTTTGGATCTATAGGTGCATTTAGTGCTTATGTTTGGCTATTGCAGGTACGCCCTGCAACACAAGTTGGCACTTACGCTTACGTTAACCCGGTTATCGCTGTGATATTAGGTGTGCTTTTTGCCCACGAAGGCGTTACCCTAATACAGGTAACCGGCCTGGTGGTTATATTAGCAAGCGTGCTGCTAATTAATTTGAGCAAGTACAGGGCCTCACCTAAATCCTCTCCAAAGGAGAGGACTTTTGATTTGCAAAATAATTAATAGTTTGACTTTTAAGAACCCTCTCCTTTGGAGAGGGCAGGGTGAGGCTTCTAATTTTCCCATTTCCCAAACTCAAAGTACCTGGTTATTTTAATGCTCACTTTGCCGCCTACTTTATATTTCCCCCTGTTGTAGTTCATTACTCTGAGGGTAACATCGTTGTTATCGATGATCAATTCTTCAAAAAAGCCTTTGAACAGGATCATTTTTATGAGCCATTTTTTGCCAATGGTTGCAATTTTCACATGCTCGGCATATACAACAACAATACTTCGCTTACTTTTAATGCCGCAAACTTTGGCTTGGGTTGATGTAAGCATACTGCTACTGGCCAGTATTTGCGAAGTATACAGCAATTTAGGCGAGTGGTATAATTTATCAGGCGGGCCGTGTTCAACAATTTCGCCTTCCTTTATTACAATAAGCTCATCTGCCATTGATAATATTTCGGCCGGATCATGAGATACCAGCACCACTGTTGTCTTCCACTCCCTCACAATCTGCCTGATATCGTGCTGCAGGGCTTCCCGGTAATAGGCGTCAACCTGGTTAAACGGCTCGTCAAGCAGCAATACCTGAGGCCGACTTATAAGAGCTTTGGCTATAGTAACACGCTGCTTTTCGCCACCACTTAGTTTGCCAAAAGGGTAATCCCTCAGCGGGTAAATATTAAGCATATTAAGAGCTTCGGTAACCAACTTTATTTCATGGCTACGGTCTTCGGGAGGCATTCCATCGCGCACAGTTTCCCAAACAGACGACTTGGGGTTCATATCAACACCATTTTGGGTAACCATCCGCATTACCTTGTGGGCATGCTGTATACCATGT
Organism: Mucilaginibacter sp. P4_C11; assembly: GCF_056402115.1. Lineage (NCBI taxonomy): Bacteria > Pseudomonadati > Bacteroidota > Sphingobacteriia > Sphingobacteriales > Sphingobacteriaceae > Mucilaginibacter > Mucilaginibacter sp. P4_C11. Next base: position 65,327 of record NZ_JBFUIA010000032.1, read on the forward strand.
TCGCGGCTTAATACCCTTTCTTCCTTAAAAAAAACCTCGCCATGATCTGGCTGCAGGGTGCCAAACAATAAGTTAAGGAGCGTGGTTTTACCACTGCCGCTTTCGCCAACTATCGCGGTTATCTTACCCTTGGGCACAAATATGGTTATATTGTTTACCCCGGTTGATTTATCGCCAAAAAAGTTTTTGGTAACAGATATGGTTTCAAGTATCAAATCATCTTGCATTCCTGTGTACTTTTTATCGCTTAAAATTTTGCTAAAGGCAAATAATAGTGACTTAATAAAGCACCTAAGCTATAAAAAGTTTGCTGTCAACAAAAACTAAAGCTTATATTTTATATGCATGCAAACAATTTACACCGATAGTTATTCTTACTACAGCAACCCATCAAAATCACCATCATGAACAAAACCATCGGTATAGCCCTTATAGTTATTGGTGCCATCATGCTCATCTGGACGAGCTTTACTTATACCAAAAAGGAAAAGGTGATTGACGCCGGACCCCTCCAGGTTTCTGTTGATAAGCAAAAAACCGTTAACTGGCCCCCGTATTTAGGTGGCGCATTAATTATTGGCGGCATAGCCGTAATTGCCTTATCAAAAAGTAAATAAGCCTATTTATTATCAACAGCCTTAAGTATGCTTATATCTTTACCTGCTAATAATTGAGCGTAATTAATCATTTTAAATTTTTTTCCCTCCATCGCCCTGAATTCCGGTGAAAGCAACATGTTTAGTTCTGTTTGGCGGTGAAGGCTGGTTAGGGGTTTTCCGTCTTTACCGTTCATCATGCTGCTATTCATATCCACCAGCGCGTCCATCTCGGGACTGGCAGTGGCTGTATGGATAACCACCAGGTTTGGCTTGTTGGGGCTAAGTTTGGTGCTTACATAATTCCGAAAAACCTTTTTCTTGGTGGCTATCGGCTCGCCCCACATTTCCATATAGGTTTCTCCAAAATAGGTAACGCTACTTAGGGTTGATATGGCTAATTTATATTTATGCGCCAGTTTTTCGGTTAGTGCCCGTAGCGCGGGTGTCGATAACGCTATCCCCATATGTGGGTCGATATAGGTAATTCTAAGCCCCGAGGCCAATGCACGTTCAATTTGTGCCGATAGCTCGGTTTCCACTTCCTCCATTTTATATCCGCTTTTGGCGAACGATGACGTGGAATGCGGGAAATAGCCCACTTCATCAACTAAACTTGGCACTGCAGTTCGCCCGGTAACCGGCCCCCAGCGGTAGTTTTTCCACTCAGATGTTAAGGTTAAGTGTACCCCTACGCTTACGTTCGGATACTTTTTCAAAATCTCAACGGCTTCCTGGTACCATGGGCAGGCAAACTGTAACGAAACGGAAAATGGCAAGCCGGTTTTAGCCATCTTTTCGGCGGCCATATTTACAGAATGGTTCATGCCTATATCGTCAAGCCTTATCAACAATTTTGGCAGTTGATCAGCATTCTGCGCTATCGCGGGACTTAACCAAACAACTGTCATCAACAAAAACAGGTACCGCTTAAGTATATTTTTCATTAAATTGGKGATTTTTAGGTATAAAAAACAAAAGATCAATTATAAATGATCTAAAAAACATGAAAAATTACCATTTATTGCAATAATAAAATGTAAATATTACAAAAATCAACGGTTGCCACATTTATTTACTGAGATTTTGCGTTAATTTAATATCTTGTAAACCATAATAACGCTTATATCACTAAAAATACCCTATTTAAACGTTACCTATGCATAATATCTGGCAGAATTACAAAGCCATAATTAATCGCAATTGTTTAGGTAACACCGAACAACTGCATGGTTTGCGTTATTGGAGTAACAAGTTATTTGCAGCAATAATGACATACTTTTTGCCACTTGCTATCATTGCCCTGATTTCCGGAGGGTATATCTGTATTTCAAATCATTTTTATGTACTTGCCATTTTCGTTTCATTTATTGTAGTTGCTATCGGGGTCGTGGCATTATTACCTGGTATAAGTATCCCGGCCCGTAAATCTCTTTTTATTGCGTTTCTGTACACGCTTGCCATATTTTTGCTCTACTACCTGGGTTGGTATGGGCCAGGCTTGCTTTATTTATTGGCTATAACATTTGTTTGTTTGCTTATATTTCATGGCAAGCACCCGTTTTGTACTGTTTACATGAACATATTTATTTGCATTTCGGTAGCGGCTTGCATTCAGTTAAAACTTTTATCAAACGGCATAACGCTCCAATATTCCCTCGGCGCATGGATAGCGGCATCAGTAAACTTGATTGTTTTGAGCGCGGCTATAGCCAAACTTTTACCCGCGCTTTTTAATGGCCTGCAACAAAGTAACAACCGGTACGAAACCGTTGCGCAGGCCACAAGTGATACCATCTGGGATTGGGATATCATTAGCGATATCATTCAGTACAATTATGGCATGAACCAGGTTTTTGGGTACAAATTAAGCGAAATTGCCAATGTAACCAACTGGTGGAACACCAAACTTCACCCTGATGATGCCGAAAAAGTTACCGGCGGCCTTGCCCAGGCTTTTACAAGCAAAAGCAACCACCTGCAGCTCGACTACCGGTTTTTATGTGCCGATGGCAAGTACAAACATATACTTGACAGGGCTTTGATAATAAGAGATGAAAGCGGTAAACCCGTACGTGTTATTGGCGCTATGCAGGATGTTACCCGCCAAAAAGAAGAAGAACAATGGCTGCGCCTTACCGAATCGGTATTAAAATATGCCACCGACGCGGTTTTGATTTTTGAGGCCGAAGCCAATGAAAATCAGCAAAGAAAATTAGTATATGTAAACCAGGCATTTACCAATATTACCGGCTATACCCAGCAGGAAACAATTGGAATGGTAACCGATGTTTTATGGGGTAACAACGTTGCCGGCGTCGCTCAAAACAATTTAATGACCACCTTTGATCAGCAAGTAGCATTTGAGATTGAGGTAATTAATTATAAAAAGAATGGCGAACGATTCTGGAGCAGTAAATCGGTATCACCTGTTAAGGATTCAACTGGCAGAACAACCCATTGGATCTCGATTGAGCGCGATGTTACCCAAACAAAAAACCACGTTAACGCTATCGAAAAACAAAATATTAAACTTAAAGAAATAGCCTGGACCCAGGCCCACACGGTACGAACCCCGGTTGCCAGGCTCATTGGCCTGGTTGACTTACTACTTGATGAAAATACCCATGCAACGGATTACGACCAGTTGCTCAATTTTATTTCAGTATCCGTGCATGAACTTGATAACATCATCTTAGGTATCATCCGAAAATCAGAAAACGAGCAGATAAATTTAATGCCTAAGTTGGACAATTTATAGACCAACGCTTACCGGACATTCTGAGCCTGTCTGTAACCGCTCATACTGAAAGACCCTGCTAATCCTATAAAATCATCAAATCCAGCACTACTCCAATAACAAAGTATCCTCATCGTCGGTAAGGCTTAGCTGAATGCTGTCTGCCCCTGCAATACCTTCAATGCTGCCTTTAATATGCGCGGCGTTTAACAATACTTTATCCAGCTGCTTCTCGCGCGATTTCCACATTTTTTCCATCGCGTCGCGTTCTTTTTGGATAGAAAGACGCATACTCATATAACCTTCCCGAATGGCTTTCCATTGTTCAGAAAACTCGCTGCTGGTTAAGTAATCATACAACAGGTGCATTTTATCGCCTTTATTATCCTGCGATTTAATGAGATTTGATAATTTGATAACACCATCGCGCAGGATATAGGATACGGCCTTTACCTCATCAAAACTACAAATCCAAACGCCATCTTTTTCGCCAAAACAATCCATGCCTTTAGGATAGCATTGAGTAACAATAACGGCTACGTCCACACCAACGCTGCGCATGTCTTTTTTGAGTTTGTCAATCCAGTCGGCGCCAAAAGTGGCTGTGCGTTTACTTTCGTAAATAATTTTACCACACTCCTGCCCAAACTGGTTACGAACGGTTTGAACGCAATCGGCGCCGCGAACCCCTTTACCAACTTCGCTTATTATATCAAACGGAAAATAGTTGCGCAGTAATTCTTCCAGTATCAGTTCCTGCACTTCGCCTTGCAATTGCATCGATCCTTGCTCGGCTTTGCGCTTCATTTCTTCGGCAAGCTTCTTTTGGTCGTCAAGCTGTTTTTCCAGTTCTTTTACTTTCAACTGGTATTCAATATCTTTAATGCTATGCCGCTCAGCTTCCTGTCGCCTAATCTGCTCGCCCAGTTCATTACGTTGCTCCTGCAATTTACGTTGCAATGAAAGCTCCATTTCCTCTTCTTTTTGCTGCAGCTTTTTTTCGCGCTGTAAAAATTCAAGTTCTTTCTGGCGCGATAGCTTTAATTTCTCTTCGCTCTCCTGTGCCGAATTTTTAAGCATCAGTACCTGGTTTTCATAATCCTGGCTTATGGATTTGCGCAAATTTTCCTCCAACACCAGTTGCAGCTGTTTTTTCTCGGCATTCAGGCGCTGTTCAAACTCGGCTTTTTGCTGGCGCTCTTTACTCAAAAACTCCTCGTCCTTTTTACGGTATTCCTCCTCCTTTTGGCGGGTATAATCTTGCATTTTAACCCGGAGCTCTTTTTTATACTCCTCGGCCATCACCTCCTCTATCGGAAAACCAAAACCGCAACTTGGGCACTTAACTTCTGTAGCCATACTTTTTATCACGCGAAAAACATTTTCGCACCTCAAATATAGGAATTTATACAGCGCCAAATTTTAACGAAAATGTAATACTTGCAGTTATCAATTATTATTTATACATTACATCAATGCAAATTTTACAAATTGGCAAGGTCTTGTGGAGCTACGATTACGAAATCGCGGCACTTACGTTGATCGATGAAGCCGGAGCCCTTTTTTCGCTAACTCCGCCCCCCCACCATCGTGAGGGTGAAATTATATTGACCCCAACAAGCCTGGTTATTGATGGCTATAACTACTTAAATATCCCCCTAAACAAGCTTGAACAAGTATATCTTGGATTTGATGATGTTTACAAAAGATCATTAGTAAGAAATAAAGGCCTTTTTTGCCAACCCTTAAGGTTGCGCTACAAACAAGGTGATGATACTGCAGTAGTTTACCTTATTGTAGATCTTAGGTTTTTCGGCACAAAAAACCAGCTCTGGTTTGATACCTTAAAACAACTCCTGGCCGACTAAGCCTCTTTTGCCCCCAAAACACACCTTTTCTTAAAACATGTAGTGCTTTGCCGGAAAGCAATCCGGTTAAAATACCGCATTATGGGTATTTTTTATGAATCACCAATTTGTCATATTTGACACTACAAACCATCACTAAAACCCTTTATCTCCTGGCCTCCTATTTAATTGGCCACCTGTAGCAAAGGCTTACATAATTTATTGATCATTATGAAAAAACTCGGACTACTACGGTTATTTATTTGTTTACCACTCATCGCCCTTATTATCCCCAACGTTACCGAATCATTAATAAACCCCAATTACAAGGTGCCACTTATACACGTTATAGCGGGTGCCGCACTTGTGGTTGCAATTGGCATTTGCACAATCATTATCTACTACCTTCAAAAACAGCAACTTAAAGTACAATACCAGCGCAACAAAAACTAACTAAAAAGCAAACGGCGTACCCGGTTTACCAGGTACGCCGTTTAGCGTTTTAAGCAATATTATAATTATTTAGCTTTAGCAAATTCGCCGTTAGCTTTAATGGTAACTTCATCGCTTAACATAGCCGAACCAAATTTACTACCAAAGCCAAAATCAGCACGTTTTATTGTGCCTGTTAACTGGAAACCAGCATCATCGGCTTTGCTCATTGGGTTTTGAATGGTACCACGGTACCATAAATCAAATGTAGCTGGTTTGGTAACACCTGCCAAAGTAAGGTTACCGGTAACGGCATAATGTTTATCAGAAGTTTTTGTTATACCTGTGCTTGTAAAAGCAATTGTTGGTTTATTTGCAACATCAAAAAAATCGGCAGATTTTAAGTGATTATCACGATAATCGTTATCTGTGCTTACAGATGCCGTTTGTACAGTAAACGAAACTTTAGCATCGCTAAAATCTGGCTTTGCAGCAACAATAGTAGCATCGTAAGTTTTAAAAGTACCGTCAACATCATTTACCAGTAAGTGGGTAACTGTAAACTTAACATTTGAGTGTGCTTTGTCAACCGTCCAGGTTGTTTGTGCCGAAGCGGCAGTATACAAAAATGCCGACGCTAACAGGATAAAGACTTTTTTCATTTTACTTGAGATTTTGTTTTTTTTATGATCCAAAAGTATACAAAGAATTGGAATATTTAGCAATTAAATGTTTAAACACTTAATTATTAAATTAGGATGACAAATTACGACTAATTTAGTGGGGTAAACAATATTTTCGGCGCACTAAATACATTAACAGAATGGAAAAACGGCAATAATTTACTTAGCGCCAAATACATAAAATAATGAAAGGCCTACATTACTGCTAATAAAGCTGGCGTCAAAAGTATTAGTGCTATAATTGTTTGGGGATTCGTCATTCCCTTTTGAATGCTGATAAGCTATGTTAGCTAACGAAGCCGAAATCCCAATATTTCTTGAAGGGTAATAAACGAGGGCAAGGTTTGCACCAGCAGAATAATTATCGCTTTTGTAAGTATCACTTGCCTGATTAGGATCTGAATAAGTGTTTTTGGTATTATATTTACCATAACCCACATATGGACCGGCGCGCAAACCTATCTTATCGGTATACATGAAGTATTTTCTTAAAAATAACTGTGCGCTATAATCATATTGACGGCTACGGTAAGGCGAGGATCCCTGGCTGTTCGTATTACTCATATGATCATAACCTAAGTTAACGCCAATATCTAACTTGTTGGCAATAAAATAACTGTAGCTTGGCCCGATACCAAACGACGACGATTTGGAGTTTAAATTATAAGATGATCCAGAATTTGGATCATTGATAACGTTACTCGATTTTTGAGAATGAAAAGACACGTTGACACCTAATGTTTGCGAGCCTTTTTCGGTTTGGGCTTTTGAAATTTGAAAAGCCAGTAAAAATGCAGGGATTAAAAGCAGTACTTTTTTCATATTGTAATAATAGTTTATTGAGCATTTGAAACGGCTTTTATTTGCCTATATTTTGCCAATACAGCTATTATTAAATAAATATTTTTCGCGATAATATAAGGTTATAACGGGCGTTTAATTTGATTTTATCATCAAAGTTATCTTCCCTCCAGGCTATCCCTGTACTCCTTAAGCGCTTTTAAAATCGAAGTAGCGATGGTGAACTGGCCGTCTTTTGAGTTCAGGTATTCTTCATCAGTTGGGTTATTGATAAATCCAGTTTCAACTAACACTGCAGGCATACCGCTTTGGGCCAGTACCAGCACGCCTTGCTCCTTTACCCCAAAGGTATGGTGCCCATCTGCTTTCTTTACCTGGTGAATAATCATATCACCAAAATGAATGCTTTGTTTGCGGTACTTTTGCTGAAAAGCATTCAACACAATGGTATTAACTACATTATCATCGCCATAACCGTTATATTTATTCTTATAATCATCTTCAATAAAAATAGAAGCGTTCTCCCGCAATGCCTCCCGCTGTTCCTGGCTGCGGTGAAAACCGTAAACCAACACCAGGGTGCCGTGCTCTTTGGCTCTTTTTTGTGGTGATGAATTACAATGGATAGAAATAAACAGGTTGCCGTGGTTACTGTTGGCTATTTCGGTGCGCCGGTGCAATTCAATAAAGGTATCTGTACTACGGGTCATGATGGTTTTAACACCGGGCATTTCGTTATTTACCAAATCGCGCAGTTTTTTGGCAATACTAAGCGCTATATCTTTTTCTTTTGAAGTGGCGCCGTGTGCGCCGGGATCTTTACCCCCATGGCCGGCATCAATGATAACTGTTTTGAACTTAAAGTGATTTGTAACCGGCTTTGTTGCACCACTTTCTTGTCCGTATAAACTGTTAACTGAAAACAAACGGAAGAAAAAACAAACAAATACAAGTATACGCGTACTTTTTAGGTAGATGGAAAACATGAAGAATTTTGTATATAGGTACTTTAAATATTTTAACTATAAATGCCATAATTAAGATATTGTTTGGTGTACTCAGTTTAAATGTATGTTTAATTAAATTCTGCAAAGGTAGTATTAGTTAACATTTTAACGTTATTTGGGTTCAAAAAAACACCCAAATAACAAATCGACAAGAGATGCAATGCATATCATGTTTAAATTTTATATTTATGTTTTACTACTTACCATTTGATATATGCCATTTAAAAAGCTGCTGTTTGCCGTGTTCGTTTTCAACTTTTTTGTACAAACCAGTTATAGCCAGGAAAAACAAATCCCCTACGGCGACAACGCATCTGTGGGCAAATATTACAACATACGCGGCATTAAGCTATATACCGAAACTTATGGCAGTGGCAAACCCTTGCTGATGATACATGGCAACGGTGATAAAATGAGCGCTTTTAAAAACAACATCCCATATTTTGCAAAAAAATATAAGGTTATAGCCGTGGATAGCCGTGCGCACGGCAAATCAACCGATGCGGCCGATTCGCTAAGTTTTGAACAGATGGCCGATGATTTTGCGGCCCTGCTGGATGCGATGCATATCGACTCGGCTTACGTTATTGGCTGGAGCGACGGGGGCATTAACGCGCTGGAACTGGCTATGCGCCATCCTGAAAAAGTGATTAAACTGGCATCAACAGGTGCAAACCTTTGGCCCGATTCAACCGGGTTAATACCCAGCTTATGGAAAGATATGCAGAAAAACTACGCGGCACATAAAAATGAGGTTTGGAAAACTGCTAAAGAAAAAAACGACTGGAAAATATTCATGCTGGATTATGACCAACCGCACATCAAATTAACCGAACTACACAAAATCAAGTGCCCATCGCTTATTATAGGCGGCGACCACGACCTTATCCCGGTTGAGCATACGGTAATTATTGCTCAAAATATCCCAAAATCCTATTTGTGGATCGTACCCAACTCGGGCCACCCTACACTCGTCGAACATAAAGACGAGTTTAACAAACTGGTGGATGATTTTTTTGAGAAGCCATTTAATAAACGATAACTTTTCTATATAAAATCAGTCTATACACTGATAAATAATTTTATTTTTAAGTCTATAGTTTTAAAAAAACTTGCTTATTTCAAACTATAGCCTTAATTTTGTTTTGTACTAAAGCGGTATAGGGTATGAAAAACAGAAAACAACAGTTGATTATTGAGCAGATGGATAAAAAGCTTACCGTTTTTAAATCGGTTGAGAATGTTATCATACCGTCAAAAGGCTGGTTAAATGCTGTGCGGGTATCCCTTAAAATGACTTTACAACAATTGGGCAGTCGTTTAAATATTACGGCACAAAGCGCAAATGACCTGGAAATGCGGGAAGCCCTGGGCACTATAAGTTTAAACCGGTTGCGGGAAGCTGCTGATGCTTTAGACATGAAATTTGTATATGGGATAATACCCAAGGATGGTTCTATCGAATTAATGATTGAAAAACGAGCTAAGGAGCTTGCCCAAAAGATTGTGTTGCGAACATCTAATTCAATGAAATTGGAAGACCAGGAAAATTCGGGAGAAAGAATAGAAAAAGCTATTCAGGAAAAAACAGAAGAGATCAAAGAAGAGTTGCCCAAATATTTATGGGAATAAATTTTGAATACCAGGATGGGCAAACCCCTTTGGACGAAGAGGAAAAAGAGGGTTTGCTCATTACTACCATCACTACACGCGCAGAACTGGATGAGTTTGAGCAATTGAACATTCAAAAAGCTATAGAGTGGACCTTAATCCGGAAATTCAAATCGGATAAAGTGTTAACAGAGGGGTTTGTTAAAGAACTTCATTACCGTATGTTTGGTGACACCTGGGCCTGGGCAGGTAAATTCAGAAACACAAATAAAAACCTGGGAGTGGATTACTTTAAAGTAAGCGTAGAGCTTAGAAATCTATTAGATGACACAAGATTCTGGGTAGATAAAGCAATTTATCCACCAAACGAAATAGCCATCCGCTTTAAACATCGAATAGTTAGCATTCACTGTTTTGCAAACGGCAACGGCAGACATTCCAGATTATTAGGCGACATTATAATTGAACACCTTTTTAAGCTACCAGTGTATTCATGGGGAAGTTCAAACCTAATTAAAGCAGACCAGAGCAGAAAATTTTACCTGACTGCCATAAGAGTCGCCGATAAAGGTGATATTGAACCGCTTATACGGTTTGCGCGTTCTTAGCTTGCTTATCAAGTCACACTCGTTCCACGAACCATATACCTGTTCAAATCCATGACAGTCCATGACAGTTCCCGAATTACTATTGCCTACATTAGCTTTACCAATTTAAACCAGTTAAGAGTATGCAAGTTATTTTTGGAGTCTTTTTCCATTTTATCGGCGGGTTCGCATCGGGGAGTTTTTATATTCCCTACAAAAAAATTAAGGGCTGGGCCTGGGAGAGCTACTGGATAGTAGGTGGCATTTTTTCCTGGCTCATAGTTCCGCCGCTGGCCGCATGGTTAACCATACCTGGCTTTGCCAATATCATTAGCCATACCAGCACATCCGTAATCGGGTGGACTTACTTAATGGGCTTACTATGGGGCATCGGAGGGCTCACCTATGGCTTAGGTGTACGATACCTTGGGGTATCACTGGGCAGTACTATTATATTGGGCCTTTGTTCGGTATTCGGGGCATTAATACCATCGGTATATTATGACCTGGTTCCAAAAGAGGGTAAGGATACGTTTAGCATGATGCTGCATAACCACTGGGGGCAGTTTGTATTATTAGGCATATTGCTATGTGTTGCAGGTATAGTTATATGCGGCAAAGCCGGCATGATGAAGGAGAAAGAGCTATCATCAGATAAAACCATCGCCAACGAAAATAAAGATTACCGTTTTGGGCTGGGCATCTTCGTAGCTGTAGTATCGGGGGTGTTAAGTGCTTGTTTTAACTTTGGCATCGAAGCAGGAAAATCAATGGCAGATACCGCAAACAATCTTTGGCAGGCCGCACACCCGGGACAGGGTAACTTTCTGTATCAAAACAATGTAACCTACATTATCATATTGTGGGGTGGTTTAACTACCAATTTTATATGGTGTATGGTGCTAAACGCCCGCAACAAAACGTTTGGTAATTATACCGATAAAAAAACGCCGCTGCTAAAAAACTACTTGTTTGCGGCACTGGCCGGCACTACCTGGTTTTTACAGTTCTTTTTTTACGGTATGGGCGAAAGCAAAATGGGCAACGGGGCCAGTTCATGGATTTTGCATATGGCCTTCATTATCCTGATAGCCAACACCTGGGGCCTGGTGCTAAAAGAATGGAAAGGCGTTAGCAAAAAAGCATTTGCTACTGTAATTGCCGGTATAGCCGTAATTATACTATCGGTGCTTGTGGTGGGCTACGGTAATTCGTTAAAATAATTATTGAATTATTGATTGACTAAATTATTGATTGAGCTGCAATGCGGCTATATCAATAATCAGCAAACATTAACTCAACAATTAAAATAAAATCAATAATTCACTAACTCAATAATTCAACAATTAAAATACATATGTCTGTCAAAACAACACAATTTAAGCATGTAAGCTACCTGTGGGATGATGCCAAAGCAGCCGGGCTTGCCGGCGACGAGGTAGCATTATTAATATACCGATCCAACTTATTAGGTGCCGATTTGCGGTTAACTAACTATGGCGGAGGCAATACTTCGTGCAAAGTAATCTCCAAAGACCCTTTAACCGGCAGTAATGTTGAAGTAATGTGGATTAAGGGATCGGGCGGCGACATTGGAACATTGAAAAAAAGCGGTTTGGCAGCTCTATATGTCGACCGGCTGCGCAGCCTTAAAAATGTTTACCGTGGCGTAGAACATGAGGACGAAATGGTTGAACTGTTTAATCACTGTATTTACGACCTGGCATCAAAAGCGCCGTCTATTGACACTCCGTTACACGGCTTTTTACCTTTCAAACATATCGATCACCTGCACCCCGATGCAGCTATTGCTATCGCCGCAGCAAAAGATGGTAAAAAAATAACGCAGGAACTTTTTGGCGGCACCATTGGCTGGGTAGAGTGGAAAAAACCAGGCTTTGAGCTGGGCTTGCAATTGAAACAATGTCTTGACGAAAATCCCGGCATCCGTGGCATCATGTTAGGTTCGCACGGCTTATTTACCTGGGGCGATACAGCTTATGAAAGCTACGTTAACACATTAGAAGTAATTGAGCGCTGTGCCGAATACCTGGAAGAAAACTATGGCAAAAAAGCCCCCGTTTTTGGCGGTCAAAAAATTGAAAGCCTGGACGATGCGGGCCGAAAAAAGCAGGCTGCCGCCATTGCCCCTATTCTACGTGGCTTTTGCTCGAGCGAGCGCCACATGGTTGGGCATTTTACAGATGATGCCCGCGTGCTGGAGTTTATCAACTCGAATGATCTTGATCGTTTGGCGCCGTTAGGCACCAGCTGCCCAGACCACTTTTTGCGGACAAAGATTAGTCCGCTGGTATTGAATCTTGCACCGGGCGAAGATTTGAGCGACGTTAAAGCTTTACAGGAGCGCCTGACACCTGCGTTTGAGGCCTACCGCCAAATGTATACCGATTATTACAACACCTGCAAACACGAAAACAGCCCGGCTATCAGGGATACCAACCCGGTAATTATCCTTTATCCGGGTGTTGGTCTATTCTCTTTCTCAAAAGATAAACAAACCGCCCGTGTTGCAGCTGAGTTTTATACCAACGCCATCAATGTAATGAAGGGCGCCGAGGCTATATCAGAGTATACGTCGCTGCCACGCCAGGAAGCATTTGACATTGAATATTGGTTGTTGGAAGAAGCCAAGCTACAACGCATGCCAAAGCCAAAAGCGTTATCGGGCAAAATTGCCTTAATAACAGGCAGTGCCGGCGGTATAGGCAAGGCTATCGCCAAAAAATTTGTTGATGAAGGCGCGGTTGTGATCCTTAACGATATGAATGCCGAACGTTTGGAAAGTGCTGGCGAAGAATTTAAAAAGCTGTACGGCAAAGACTCATATGCCACCGCAGTGCTTGATGTTACCAATAGCGAACAAATTGATTCGGCGTTAACGGTTGCCGCCCTGGCTTTTGGTGGGGTGGATATTGTGATTAACAACGCCGGCCTGTCTATTTCAAAATCTATTGCCGATCATACCGATAAGGATTGGGACTTATTGTACGATGTGTTGGTAAAGGGCCAATTCTTTATTACCCAGGCCGCCGTCGCCACCATGAAAAAGCAAGCTATCGGTGGCGATATTATTAACATTGTAAGTAAAAATGCCTTAGTAAGCGGGCCAAACAACGCGGGGTACGGCTCGGCAAAGGCCGCGCAATTGCACCTAAGCCGCTTAAACGCTGCCGAGTTAGGTGCAGATCATATTCGTGTAAACGTAGTTAACCCCGATGCTGTTATCAGCGATAGTAACATCTGGGCCGGCGGCTGGGCCGAGGGACGTGCAAAAGCTTACGGCATCACCGTAGCCGAACTGCCTGCTTACTACGCTAAACGTACCTTATTAAACGAGGTGATTTTACCGGCAGATATTGCCAACGCCTGCTTCGCCTTTACAGGCGGCCTGCTCAACAAATCAACCGGCAACGTGTTGAATGTTGATGGCGGTGTGGCGATGGCGTTTGTGAGGTAGAAGCCCCCTCTAAATCTCCACCTGAAGGGGGAGACTTGAAAACATAAACCTTGGCTAAAACCGGGGAATTAAATTGTCCTTTTTAAGCCCTCCCCTTCAGGGGAGGGTTTGGGTGGGGCTTAACCATTATAACAATGCAATTAGAGAAGAGCATAATCGAAGAAACTAACCATCAGCAACAAGCCGCGCACCAGCGTAAGTTTAATTTTGTTGCGGAGGATATAAAAGGGTTGGACACCATCCTGAAAAAATTAGGTGATTTTAATATCGCCATACCAAGTTGGGCCTTAGGTACCGGCGGCACACGTTTCGGCCGTTTCTCTGGCGGTGGCGAACCACGCAGCCTGGAAGAAAAAATTGAAGATGTGGGTTTAATTCATGCATTAAACCGCAGCAGTAATTCCATTTCGCTGCACATTCCATGGGATATCCCTAAAAATGCTGATGCTATAAAAGCGCACGCCGCACAATTTGGACTGCATTTTGATGCCGTAAACTCCAACACCTTTCAGGACCAGGCAACACAGGAGCTGAGCTATAAATACGGCTCGTTGCACCACGTAGATAAGGCTGTGCGCAAACAGGCCATTGCCCACAATATCGAAGTTATTAAGTATGGTGTCGAGTTGGATTCAAAAGCTTTATCGGTTTGGTTATCCGACGGATCAAATTTTCCGGGGCAACTGAACATGCGTGGCGCTTTTGAACGTACGCTGGAAAGTTTACAGGAAATTTACGAAGCCCTGCCAGCCGATTGGAAAGTTTGGGTGGAGTACAAACCTTACGAGCCGAATTTTTATTCAACTACTATTGGCGATTGGGGCCAATCCTACCTCCTGTCGTCCAAATTAGGCAGCAAGGCACAAACCCTGGTGGATTTGGGGCACCATTTGGGCAGCACCAATATTGAGCAAATTGTTTCTTTATTGCTGATGGAAGGCAAGCTGGCCGGCTTCCATTTTAACGACTCTAAATATGGCGATGATGACCTTACCGTCGGCAGCATCAATCCATACCAGCTGTTCCTGATATTTAATGAACTGGTAGAAGGCATGGATGCCCGCGTCATGAACCACGCGACCGCGATTGGCTGGATGATTGATGCCTCGCATAATGTGAAAGACCCTATCGAGGATCTGATCCAATCGGTAGAGGCTATTAAAATTGCCTACGCACAGGCCTTATTGGTTGATGTAACAGCGCTAAAGCAAGCACAACAGGATAATGATGTAGTTAAAGCACAGGAGATACTACAGCATGCTTACCGTACCGATGTACGCCCGCTATTAGCCGAGGCACGTTTACGCGCCGGTGGGGCGTTGGATCCTCTTGCCTTGTACAGGGCACAGGCCGTACGTAACCAATTGATTAAAGAACGCGGGGCAAAAGCGGTATCAACCGGATTATAATATGACGCAAATACCTGTTATTGCTGTTTTTGATGTTGGGAAAACCAATAAGAAGCTGTTCCTGTTCGATGAAAACTACAAGATAGTTTTTGAACGCACAGCACGCTTTACCGAAACCCACGACGAAGATGGCGACCCATGCGAAAATCTTGATAGCCTGCGCCTATCAGTATTTGATTCGCTGCGCGAGATTTTTAAGCATAAAGAGTTTGATTTAAAAGCGGTCAATTTCTCTACCTACGGCGCAAGCTTTGTTTATGTAGATGAAGATGGCACCCCGCTTACCCCATTGTATAATTACCTTAAACCATATCCACCAGAGTTGAGCAGGCAGTTTTACCAAACCTACGGCGATGAAGCCCGGTTTGCACGTGAAACTGCCTCGCCGGTTTTGGGCAACCTAAACTCGGGTTTGCAACTGTACCGGCTTAAATACCAGCAACCGGAGGTGTTTAAAAAAATTAAATACGCTCTGCACCTGCCCCAATACATGAGCTACCTGTTAAGCGGCCAAATGGTTACCGATTTAACCAGCATAGGCTGCCATACTGCCCTTTGGGATTTTGCCGCAAATGACTACCACAAATGGGTAAAAGATGAGGCTATACTACCTAAAATGGCTCCGCTAAAGCCTGCCGATAGTGTTTTACCATCGGTGTTTCCGGGCAGCACGTTTTGTGTGGGGGTTGGCCTGCATGATAGCTCGGCAGCGCTTATCCCCTACCTGGTAAGTTTTAACATGCCCTTTGTACTCATATCAACAGGCACATGGTCTATCAGTTTAAACCCATTTAACCAGACACCCCTTATTGCTGATGAATTAAAAAACGACTGCCTTAACTACCTGCAATACAAAGGCAGCCCGGTAAAAGCTTCACGACTGTTTACAGGGTACGAATACGAACAACAGGTAAAAAGAATAGCAGACCACTTTAACCGGGACGTTATTATTTACCGGACCATTAATTATGATGGAGCGGTTGTAGCAAAGCTAAACCTGCGTAACAACGCGTTAACGAGCAGCAAACAGGACGGAGAACTGCAAAAGTCGGTTTTTGAACAACGGGATTTAAATGATTTTACCGATGATATTGAAGCCTATCACCAATTGATGATAGATATTGTGAATCAGCAAACCGTATCAACTAATTATGTATTGCAGGGCTGTACGGTGCAAAGAATTTTTGTAGATGGCGGGTTCAGTAAAAACAGCGTGTTTATGCACCTGCTGGCCCTGGCCTACCCTCAACTGGAGGTTTACGCCGCCTCCATGGCCCAGGCTACGGCTGTCGGCACGGCATTGGCCATCCATTCCTGCTGGAACAGTAAAACACTGCCGCATGATTTAATTGAGCTGAAGTATTATTCGGGGGTAAAAGAGATCGTTTAGAGGAGACTTAAGAAGTTAGAATCAGGAAACAAACTTTTTATTACTCCCCTCCCTGTCATGTTGTGCTTTCGAGGTGCGTAGGCCTGTCACCCTGAGCCTGTCGAAGGGTCGCGCGGACAGGCCTTTGCCCGCGATGCTTCGACAGGCTCAGCATGACAACGACTTTTGTATGCCATTTCCCCTTCAGAATTTCGCGAAATTTTACAACTCAGCATGACAAGTGGAGGAAATGTTGTTTTTAAATCTCCTTCACCAGCCCCAAAATGCCCCCCACAACCACGGCATCTTTAATAATCCTTTCGTGCCCGAGTTCAAAATATTCATGCGTAACGACATCCGGGTTAAAAGCCAAAAACTCCTGCAAATAGTCATAAGGCGATACCTTATCTTCCTTGTCAAAAGCCAGGCAATGCTTTAGCGCCCCGCTTATGTGTTTGTTGTTAATATCGAAATAAGAAGCATCCAGTTCAAAAAGTTCCCTGAAACTTTCAAAAAATTTTTCCTGTACCGATACCGGTACTTCGGCGGCATTCATCGTGGCTTTAAAGTTTTCTTTTAGTTTAATTAGTGGGGCGATGCTGATTTGCAGGGTCGGTTTAATATTAGTTTCGTTTATGGCTATAACGTTGGCCATGGCCCCCAATGAATGCCCTATTATAACATCCGGTGCGCCATATCGGCTAATAATAGCCTCGGCAGCTTTTGCAAATAATATCAGGTTGGATAGTTCCCCTTCCGAACTGCCATTGCCCGGCGCATCAAAGGCAATGATCTGGATATCGTCAATCGCTTTTAATCCGGTTATCACCTCATCAAAATCAATGGCCTTTGATCCCCAGCCATGGGTTATCAAAACCTTTTTATTGCCGTTGCCCCAAATAAAACCATTAAAGTTTAATATCGATTTTGCAAAATGCGGATCATCAACCGGCAATGTAAACTTTTCGGCTTCATCTAACAATTGTTGCTGCTGTAACCTCGGCTGCATTTTGGGCGAATAGCAGATAAGCTGCCAAAGCATATCTGTTAAATCAACATCTTCTTTATTTTCCAACGCGAGGATGTGGCGGTGCAATAGTTTTAGTTTCTTCATGAGGCAGTAGCATGTTCAGAAAACAAATGTAAAAAAAAGCTGAGCGACCGGTGTCCTGAAAAGGTCAAACTCGCCCTTCAGGGGGCCGGGGCTACTTCCCCCTGCCCAGCCACAACAAACTATTGATAAGCAGCTGGTTTTGCGTATCGTTATCAAAAGTGTAAGATAAAGTACGGTTGGTGCCACCATCATAATCCATATCATTATGGCCCATGTTAAAGTAAACCATACGATATTTTTTATTGGTCCATACTACCGGGTAGTAGCCGCTGTGCCATATTTCATACTGTTTAGGACCATTACCTAACGGAAAACTGGCCGAATCGATAGACAACAAAATCTCAATATCCGGGTTCTTGCGCAAATCGTGCTCCCACCGGTACCATTCGTTAGGCTGCGTTTTAAATGTTGCAGGCAGGCCGCGGGTTACCGGGTGTTTAGCGTCTTCTACCCTTAAAATGGCCGGGGTTGGGTGCCAGGTATTACTCACATACTGGCCAGATCCCAGGAACTCGTTATGGTACCAATCCCAATTTTGAGGATAATCTGAAGGTGTGAGCGCAAAAGCCGAAAAATGGAAACCCATCCAGCCGCCGCCATTTTTCATATATTGTTCAAACGCGGCGCGCTGAGCATGGTCATCCGGCCGGGTATCTAAAAACAGTACAACCTGGTATTTGGCCAGGAAAGCAGCGTTCATATTACTCCAATTGTTGGTAGAATTGTAGGTGAAATTGTATTTTTTCGCCATCTCCGGGAAACGCTTGTTGGCTTCGTGCATAAAACTGATATGCGCCTTATCATTACGGCCTGTATAAAAAGCTATTACTTTAAAAGACTTATTTTTTTGCGCGCTGGCAGTATAAAAACTCAGGCAAACGATGCATAGTACAGCCGCCAATGCAGCGAGTTTTGAGATACGGATACTCATGGTTGATGCTTTGGTTTATTTCCTATAAAACTAAGCCATTTTATTTAAAATAGATAAATGCCAGCTTATTAAGATTTAAAGTAGTTGTATGATTAGCTGCAGATCGGTGAAATCTCGTGCAATCAGTGAAATCTAATCAAAAAAAACAGCCGCTGCATTACTACAGGCGGCTGCCTCTAAGCTATTGTCCCTGATTACATAACTTATTATTCAAAAGTATCCTATCCGTTTGTTAAAATTACCAGGGGTAATACGGATTTATCATTCGGATTTTACGGTTTTGTAATTGGGGATTTTACGTATAAATGCTGATACAACAAATAAAAATGCCTGGTTTGCAGTGCAACCAGGCAGGGATATTAAATTTAGGTTTATAAGTCGGTATACTAACCACAAGATACAACTTTTTGGAATAAAATCAATTTAATATAATTAAAAAGAAAATACATTTTTCAATACAGTTAAATAACATCACCAAATTATCGCCGAAGTACTATTAAGGTATAATTATTAACTATAAACCAAAATAATCGTCGATACTTTTGCCTATTACCTGTAAAGGGATTTTATGATTGCCAAAGCGATGCTCAACCACTTCCCAGCAATCGGCACTTACCTTAGTTATGGTATGAAATGAAGAATGACTAAAAACGCTAAAAACTGTAGTTTTCCCGATAGCCGACTGTATAACCTTGTAAGTTCGTTGATCAACCTGTAATTCAAATGACTCCATTGTATAGTTTACCAAAACTATCACGCGGGCCGCGCATATGCAAGTGTAAGCACCCCGTGTTTTAACCTACAGCACAGTAGGTGTTTTAACGGGGTACGATGCCGCTAAAAAAAGGGAACGGCCCTTGCCGTCTTTAAAATCCTCTGTTTTATTACCTGTCGTTATTAATATTTTTTGCCATTCCCGTATCGAAAACTACGTGTACAATTACAAAATTGCGTGGCCGGTTCCAAAATCTGCTGCTTTAACCACACGTTCGGTTATTTAACAATAATTTTCCTTTCAACGCTAAAATCCCGCCTTGAAACTATTATTTTGCGGTATGAACATTCTTCGCTCCCTTGTAGTTTTTATAGTTGCCGGTTTATGCGAAATTGGCGGCGGCTATTTAATATGGCAATGGCTAAAACAGGATAAACCCCTGTGGTATGGCATTTTGGGCGGTATTATACTGGCCGCTTATGGTGTGGTAGCAACCTGGCAATCGGCCGGCTTTGGGCGGGTATATGCAGCGTATGGCGGTATTTTTATCATAATGGCTTTGATATGGGCCTGGCGTGTTGACGGTTTTAAGCCCGACAGGTACGATGTAATTGGCGCCCTGGTAGCCTTGGCCGGTGCATGCATTATCATTTTTACACCACGCGGAAAATAAACACTGCGCATCTCACCCGTATTTTTTTATTCTGTTTGTTAACCAAATTAACGGCATAATCTCCCGCCATTGCCTCCGCAAAAATAATATCATAAAAAGCAACAAATAACCAAACAAAGCATGGCTTAATTTGTAATACAATTAAGTTTTGCTTTTTATTTAAATTATAACAAAATAATCACTACCTTAGCATTATCATACTAAATGTTAATAATTATGGAAAAATTAATAATATTAAGAATGTTTTTCTGCTTCCCATTGTTTGGGTTGCTATTACCAGACGCAGGCGTTTTACTTTCAAAAAACCCAGGCAGCATACCGTTAACCCACATCGGTATTGAAACAGGGCTCATTTTTTGCATCCTGATTTGTACTGCTGCAATTAGCTATGGTAAAAAACGCGGCCAGATACTGGAAGATTAAAACAAAAAGTTGCTGTGGGCATAATAATGGTTACTGCAACAGTTAATTTGATATAATCACCTGGTGAATAACTCAGGTACAAATGGGGCTATTATGCCCCAAATTTCCTCTACAGTATAATTCCTCTGTTTTTTTTGCCTAAATTTCAATACATTGGCTTTCGGTATAGCCTTTGCTCTACCGATATCGGTATTTTTATCGACATTTGATCAACAGCCATTTCTTAAATGAAAAAAGTCCTATTCCTCCTACTTTTACCGGTTACTGCATTTGCTCAAACAGCAAACATTTATATCCAAAACGGAAATGCCAGGGCTAATGAAAAAGACTATAAAGGAGCTGTTCAAAATTTCACCAGGGCTATCGAATTAAATGATAAAAGCAGCGATGCTTATTTCTATCGTGCAAATGCAAACGGCAACCTTCATGATTTTAAGTCGGCCATTGCCGATTATGCTAAAACCCTTGCACTTAAGCCCGACTTTACTACTGCATATTTTTATAAAGCAAATGCCGAAAGTAATGTGCAGGACTACCAGGCTGCTATTGACGATTTTAACCGGGCAATTGCATTAGGCCCCAAAACAGCCGAAATGTTCCTTTATCGGGGCAATGCAAAATCAAACCTTAAAGACTATGCAGGTGCCATTGCCGATTTCACGATAGCCTTGCAATTATCGCCGGAAAAGGCAGAAATTTATGAATATAGAGGCCTGGCTAAAAACAACAAAGGGAATTTTGCTGCCGCCATTGACGATTACAATATCGCCATCAAACTAAATCCCCAAAAAGGTGCCGTTTATGGGTATCGCGCCGGCGCAAAAGCCAGCATCGGTGATCAGAACGGAGCAGTTGCCGACTATACAACCGCAGTGACCATTAATCCTCAAAACGCTGAAGCTTTTTTATACCGTGCAAATGCCAAAGCCGAACTCCAGGATTTTAAAGGCGCTATTGAGGACTATAAAAAGGCAGCCTCGATAAATCCGGAACTCAAAAATGTTTTTCTTTACCTGGCCAATACCCAGGGCAAAATGGGCGACAGTAAAGGTGCGCTTGATTACTTTAACAAATCAATTACGCAGCATCCCCAACTTGCCCTACTATATCTCTACCGCGGTGTAGTTGAGAGCAATATGAATAATTATGAGGCAGCTATGAATGACTTTAACAAATCAATTGCATTAGGTAACAGGAGTGCCGAAGCCTATCAAAGCCGGTCATATGCAAAACTATCTGCAAACAACCCTTCAGGAGCTAAACTGGATGCTGATACTGCGATAGCCATTGATCCTAAAAACATAAATGGCTATATAAGTCGCAGTAAAGCAAAACTGGCAATGAAGGACACTACCGGTGTAATGGCCGACCTTGCCCTGGCCATAGCCATTGATGGCAAAAGCGACGAAGCCTACCTGGTACGTGGCGATACCCATCGCGATCTTGGTGATATGGTGGCCGCCATAAATGATTACACAAAAGCTATTCAGGTAAATCCAAACTATACGTATGCTTATTTAAACAGGGCAATTGAAAAAGATAAGATGAATGATAGGATTGGCGCTGTGAGGGATTTTGAAAAGCTGATAGCTATAGCACCAAAAAAAGAAGAAGCGTACACCCGGCTGGGAAATGTGAGCAATTTTTATAAATACACCGCCAATGGCGTGCAATTATTTACTACGGCTATCGCCCTAAACCCGGCCAATTCAAATTTTTACCTGCACCGCGGCGAAGCTAAAGCTGCAGGCGGCGATCTGACCGGCGCCATGGCCGATTTTGACGCGGGCCTGGCCAAAAACCCTAAAAACACCGCCATACTACTTAAACGCGGTTTGGTTAAGGCCACTAAAGAAGATTACGTAGGTGCAATGGCCGATTTCAACACCTCGTTAAAAATAGATTCTATATCTGATGCGGCGGCTTTGCCCTATCAAAACAGAGGCTATATAGAAACCAAACAAGGCAACTATAAAGCGGCCATGAAAGACCTTGACAAGGCAGTTTCTATATTTTCAAACGAAGACACTTTCTTATTCAGGGGCGATCTGAGGCTTATTTTGAAAGATTATGCCGGCGCGGCCGACGATTATCATAACGCCATCTACCTTAACCCTACCTACGCCAGGGCGCTGGCTCATAGTGGTATAGCAAAAAGTTACCTGGGCGATACACAAGGTGTAAATGACGATTTTGCAGCTGCCCTAAAAGCCGACCCAAACAGCGCCGATACCTACACAGACCGTGCCGCTGCCAGGGTAAACCTGAAGGATGCCGCAGGCGCAGTTGCCGATTGTAACCACGCTATAAAGCTTAATTTGAAGCACTCCCGCGCCTATTTGCAACGCGGCCTTGCCAAAATAGCCCTTAATGATAAGGCCGGGGCCTGTGCCGATATGAATAAAGCCATTGAATTTGGCTCGAAAGATGCCGCCGCAATTATTGCAAAATACTGCAAATAAGTGCTATCCTCCCAAAGAACTGACTAAACCCAAGGCCTAAAAAAACCAGGCAGCATTACGAAACCTGGTCATTTACATCCCTTGAATTTGAACTTTTAATTTCGAATTACTAAACCGCTTTTCTGCCCTCGTCTTGTAAATGATCACGTAACTCCTTCAGCTCCATTTCATAGGCACGCATTCGGGCCTGCAAAATATCAACTTCGGTACGCATCATTTGTATTTCGGTAATCAATTTGGCCGATTCGGGTTTGTTAATTTTTTTTTCACCTGTACCCAAAATAAGCCATTCGGGTGAGTATTTAAGTTGAAAACAGAGTTTACGGATAAGATAGTAGCTAATATCCTGTTTTTTGTTAACCACCTTGCTGATAAAACCCTGGTCGACACCGATAGCCGTGGCCAAGCCCATTTGGCCGCCGTGCTCCTGTACAATTACTTTTAGCCGTTTTATGATTGCTTCGTCAGACATATTATGCCTGCAATAATAAGCAATTTATTCATTGGTTCATTGGTTCATTGGTTCATTGGTTCATTGGTTCATTGGTTCATTGGTTCATTGGTTCATTGGTTCATTGGTTCATTGGTTCATTGGTTCATTGGTTCATTGGTTCATTGGTTCATTGGTTCATTGGTTC